>JAZRWH010000084.1:0-1696 GCA_045599585.1 Myxococcota bacterium | reverse complement strand
TCCTGCGGACGGCCCAAAAGGGCGTCGTATCGCGGACGCCCCTTTGGAATCCCCGCGCTCTTTTGTCGCGCGTGCAGAACTCACTTCGTTCAGACATGCTGCACGCGCGGCAGAGCAATGGTGTATGCAGGTAAATGGGATAGATTTAATTCGCTCATCGGCGGGCGCGAACTTGACTTCGTCTTCACCATGCGCGCCCGCTCGCCTGGTGCGCCCGCTGCTTGCCTTCGGCTTCGCTACGCAGGCGATTTAACAGTCATCTTAAGTCTTTTTCATGCTTAGAAACGACTATATATCGATAAAACAAAGCTACTGTATAGTTATCAGAGTATTCTAGGAAAATTTCGTGGGACAGCAGTGTTCTATTATATATTTCTCAGAGCGTTTCAAGAACATTGAAACACTGTATATTTTTTACGGCAGGACAAAAATTATGAGCATCTTTACATCATTAGGCAAACGCCCGACCCATCTTGAAAAGCAAGATTATGCACTGCGAGCCATAAATTATTATAAAAACAAATTTCACAATGAGCATTCAACAAAGCTCATGACGTGCACAAAAGATCCTTATAAAGACAGAGCTACCAAAGGGCCATCAAAACCCAATTGCGTGATACCTATTACTAAGCCAACGCTTCTCACAGAGCCCCAAGCAGAAGATGTAACAGTCACTTGGTTTGGTCATTCGACGATACTCATTCAAATGCACCAAAGTACGCTTTTGATCGATCCCATATTTTCAAACCGTTGCTCGCCCTTTTCAATCGGCGGAACTAAGCGATACTCACAAATCCCCATGTCCATTGAGGAGCTTCCGCAAATTGATCTATGTCTTTATACACACGATCACTATGACCATCTTGATTATCAAACCGTACGTCAACTCGACCCCAAAATTACAAAGTACCTCGTACCGCTTGGTATAGAAAACCATCTAAAACATTTCGGCGTTTGTCAGAGTAAAATCAAAAATATGGCTTGGTGGGAAGAAACAGAGGAACGCGGACTAACGATCGCGTGCACACCGGCTCAACATTTTTCGGGACGCATGCTTATCGATATGAATCAAACGCTATGGTGTTCCTGGGTTATAAAAGACGCTTTTCATAAAATTTACGATACGGGAGACTCTGGTTTTAGCGATCATATACAAAAGATCCATGAAAAGTACGGCGACATGGATCTCGTACTATCAGATGGGGCGCAGTACAGCACACAATGGCATGATGTCCACATGTTTCCAGAAGAAGCCATCGAAGGTGCCAAGATTATGAATGCAAAGTACTACATGCCTATTCACTGGGGTACCTTTGTTTTATCTGATCACGCATGGAATGCACCTGCAGAGCGACAAAAGCGTCGATCAGCAGAACTCCAAATATCTTTTATCACGCCTATGATCGGTCAAACGATCCATCTTGGACGTTCCAATGATATTACAAATGACTGGTGGAATATCTAAGTTTGATTGATGCATCACATTTAAGCGTCGCAGAAGGGGTAGCGGCGTATTTCTGCGCGAAAGCGCATGAAATAGCCGCTCAGGGGGAGACCGGAAAATTGTCAATCCAAATGCATATTTGAGTAAACCATTTCCGGTGTCTTCCAACCAAGTACTTTTCGAGGTCTCTGATTAATTTCATTACAGACACGTTTGATATAGCTGTCAGAGACCTTAGTAAAGTCAGTTCCT
>JAZRWH010000083.1:0-2863 GCA_045599585.1 Myxococcota bacterium | reverse complement strand
TAAAGACCAGAATGATCCTAAAGACCAGAATGATCCTAAAGACCAGAATGATCCTAAAGACCAGAATGATCCTAAAGACCAGAATGATCCTAAAGACCAGAATGATCCTAAAGACCAGAATGATTCTAAAGATCCTAACACGCCGTCGAGCAACACGAACGCTGCGACTGCCGGAACGGATCTCAGCTCCGTATTACCAATTGCACCAACGTATTCCAACCTTACGGGTGATGCCTTGTACGACATTCTGGGTACCAAGATTGTGGATGGCGGCATCAACTTTGCTGTGTTTGCCAAACATGCCGAACGCGTTGAAGTTCTTATTTTTGACATCAATGCTCCAGATTCAGACGAACCGCTTGCACGCATTCCTATGAAACAAGACCACGAAAGCGGCATTTGGACTCAATTTATTAAAGGCATCGGCAACGGCACGCACTACGGATACATTGCGTTTGGCCCAAACTGGAAATACGACGCAACATTCAAACCCGGCACGACAATCGGCTATATCTCGGATTGCGACGACGAAGGTAACCGCTACAATCCGAACAAACTCTTAACCGATCCCTATTCACGCCGCATTCACCGCGATTTTGACTGGAACGCAGGCTCTCCACTCAATGGTTCAGACCGAGCTATTTCAGACTGGGGCGCATCACCTAAATCCGTCGTCATCGAAAGCCAGTACACTTGGAGCCAAAACGAAGAAACATGGCGAGCCAACCGTATGAAGGGCGATGCTTTCACAGGCCACGCACAAAACGATCTCGTGCTTTACGAAGTTCAACCTAAAGGTTTTACGAAAAACGCCAAAGATATTCGTGATCCCGGCACATGGCGTGGCATCGGCCAAAAAGCCAAATATCTCAAAGAACTTGGCATTACCGCCATTGAACTCATGCCCGTAGCCGAACGTGCAGATGACGGTACCTATTGGGGATATACGCCGATCAACTTTTTTGCCCCAGAACAACGTTACGCAACAGCCGAAAATCAAAAACGAACAAACGGTGTTTTGGATGAGTTTAAAGAGATGGTCGACCTACTTCACCAGGAAGGCATTGAGGTCATTTTGGACGTTGTCTACAACCATTCTGGCGAAGGTGGACAATGGGAGCCTAACTTCACTGTTCCCGGTGTCAATTACGGTAAATACGGCAACCAGTTTCATGATGCCAATGGCTTTGTAAGCTATTCGTTCAGGGGACTCGACAACAAAGCCTATTATCACCTGCAGCAAGACAAAAACGGCAAACCTAACCAGATGTATTTAAATGAAACAGGTGTTGGTCTTCAATTCCGTACAGATACAAATCCCATTCGTCGTATGATCCTCGATAATATGCGTTTTTGGGTAGAAGAAATGCATGTCGATGGTTTTCGTGTCGATTTAGCTACGCTTTTAGGCGTCAAAGATGATGAAGTCCATCAGGACGGAGATTACAAAGCTTACGATAATACATTTTGGGCTCAAAACGTAACCCATACGGTCATTCAAGACATCATCGATGACGATGTTTTGGCCAAACATCATACGCGTATTATTGCTGAACCATGGAGTATGGCCCACTACGCAATTGGCCTCTTCCCCAAATCAAAGAAGCACCCCAACCGCGCCTGGTCAGAGTGGAATGGTCGTTTTCGCTCTATGATGCGCGCTTTCATCAATTTTGACGATTTTGCCCTTGGCACGACAGATACGGTTCCGCCAAACTGGGATCAGGACATCAATCTACGAGAACTCCTTACGGGATCAAACGTCTACTTTGGTGATTACGGCGATATTCCAGCGAATAAAGATCGTGCCCCCTACAATTCGATTAATTATCTGACGTCTCACGACGGATTCACGCTGTACGATGTCGTTTCGTACTGGCAAAAAAACAACACCTGCAGCCTAATAAATCCAACCTGCTGCAACAACACGTACGACATATTCTGCAGCCTACTCACCAGTAGCGGCGAAGACAACAACGAATCACGTAACTGGTGCCAGATTTGTGATGGCGATACTTGCGATGAAAACCAAAACAGCGACGGCACTTGCGTGAGCGACGCACAAGAAGCCCTCAAACGCCAAATGATGCGTAATCTCTTCACCGTGCTACTCATCAGCAATGGCACACCGATGATCCTAGGGGGTGACGAATACATGCGCACCCAGTATGCCAATAATAATACGTACGCAAATATCTTCGATACAGAGTACAACTGGATGCGTTGGTCCGAATGGACAGCCTCCCCTGCCGCAAACCGTATGCACGACTTTGTACGTGATCTGCTTTCGCTTCGCCGTACTTACAAAGCATTCCTTGCGCCATCCGACTTTAAGCAAAATGTTCAATGGTGGTGGCCCGATGGCTGCCCGACCGCAATGACAACAGGTTGCTGGGATTCACGTTCGGTAGCAATGTATTATGCCAGCACAGATTCCACCAAAGCACTTTATATTATGATCAATATGGAGACGAGCGAAAAGTCGTTCTACCTGCCAGAAGGCACATGGACCGTCCTTCTTGATACACAGGCTTACTTCGATCATGAATATATAACCACGAACAACCTCGATCCAAATACGACGCACAATATTTGGTTGGATGGATCGAACACGGCATCAGGCAATTATATCGTCAAACCACGGAGTATCGTTATTGTAACGATGTAACGCAGTTTGATGGAATAAATATATATAACACCAGGACGAATTTTAATATTATAATATATTTACTTCACATTTTGTCCTGCGAAAAGCCCAAACCGTGACGTTTCGCAGGCAGTTTTTGTTTAACTACACTTTTTACAGTTTAACAAATAACACTGTGAATGATTGCTATTTATATCATTATATATATTAGCGCGC
>JAZRWH010000082.1:0-13392 GCA_045599585.1 Myxococcota bacterium | reverse complement strand
AGTCCCGCCGCACGATTTTTTTTTAGTTTTAAAGAAAAGTGAGCCCCGCCGCACGATTTTTTTTTAGGTTCAAAGAAAAGTGAGCCTCGCCGCACGATTTTTTTTTAGTTTTAAAGAAAAGTGAGCCCCGCCGCACGATTTTTTTTTAGGTTCAAAGAAAAGTGAGCCTCGCCGCACGATTTTTTGTAGCTAGTCGTTTCTAAACATGAAAAGCTTCTAAACCAGAAAAAGACTTAAGATTATTGTTAAATCGCCCGCGTCGCGAAGCTGAAGGCAAGCAGCGGGCGCATCGGGCGAGCGGGCGCGCATGTTGAAGACGAAGTCAAGTTCGCGCCCGCCGATGAGCGAATAAAATCCATCTCCGTGACCTGCACACACCATAGGTCTGCTGCGCGGGCTGCATGTCTGAACGAAGTGAGTTCAGCCCGCGCGACAAAAGAGCGCGGGGATTCCAAAGGGGCGGCCGCGATTCGACGCCCCTTTGGGCCGTCCGCAGGACAGAATGAGGACGAAAAAAAGAATCAATTTCTATAACGAGCGGACGTGATGAAGGGGTAAAAAAAGCTCGCTCTTGTGAGCGAGCATGGGATCTGGAGTTACTCTACAGTGAATTCAAACTCTACGCCGCCATTCATAATTACTTCTCGTACGTATTCATAAGCATCCACTGGTTTATAACCTGTTTCGCAGGTAAATAGAGCGCTTGGCTTTTCTTTTTCATGATATCCTCGAATAATTGTAATACACTTGTATTTACCAGGTTTTAAAGACGATTTATCGAGTGATATCTGTGATGGTCTAGATGAGTTAATCTGGGTGAGAGATAAATTACCCTGCCCCAGGTTTAAATTCGTGATGGTAGTTAGAGTGTCAACGTCTAATGTTTCATAGGAACATAAAATGCCAGCTTCATAGGCTATATCAGAGTCAAATTCGGAAACATGCATTTCAATAGAACTGACAAGTTGATCAAATTCTTCAGATATTGACGTTGTGCAGACTGAAACTGTTTTTACAATGCTAATGCATTTGTTCGTATCTATACTACAATCTTGATTGCATACAGAACCATTGGACTTATCAAGTATTAAACCTTCGCCGCATGGATCATATGTAGCTTCATTGCCATCACATTGTTCGCCTTCTTCAAGTATGTCGTTGCCACAAAAAGAATCTCTGCCTTCTTCGGGCTCTTTTACTATATCATATTTACAAATATGATCTAAGTCAAGAGCTTGGCACTGTATGCAAGCTTCATATAATTTTAAGTCGTCGTAAATATCTAATGCACTAATTCCACTGGGACACCTATAGGCATATCGAGTTTCATCAGAGACGGGAGCAGCACCATCACATAATTCGTTATAATCTAAATAATTGTCACCACAGAAATCATGTGGTTTTTCAACTGCTGGGTCATCAATATTTGGAATATTGGGACATACAGCGTCTGTATTAAGTATGCAGTTATTGCAGCGATAAGCTTTATCTGCTGTAATATAAGTGTCTTTTCTACCCTGGCAAAGGCTTTGCTGATAGTTGTCTCCATCGCATTGTTCGCCGACTTCTAATATTCCGTTTCCACAAATAGGTGGATCATCCGAAAAACAGCCATGAAGACTAAGCATAGCTAAACAAAAGATGGCAGCTGAGATTTGCTTTTTCATGTGCATTTCCTTGTTTGTTAGTGTTGGTCAAATAGGGGGTATATATGGGATGTTTATATTGTTAAATTCGCAGATAACATTAATACCTGAGATTTGCCTAAATAGGCATTGCCGCGCGTATCGCGTGCGATAGCGCGGCACCGCGCCGTATTGAGCGTTAGCGAAAAGGCGCGGACCATACAAGATAATAGCAGAAAGAAAAAAAGCGATAAGGGATTCTGCTATTTAAGTGCGTTTTGACAAGTAAGAGCGTTTGCGGCGTCTCCGATGGAGAGGTAGAGCTGGTAGGCGTAATTGAGCAGTTTGGTTCGTTCATCCTGCGTTCTGGCGGCCTGGGTGGCTGTATCGTAGCAGAGGGCCGCGAGTCTAGCGCGCGCATCGAGCGACTGCCAACGTCGAATAGCGGGGGCAAGTACATTGTCGCGGGTATTAGAGGCGCGGTGTGAACGCGATTGCTGGACGAGCTCAGCGATTGCGATTTCGGAGCGATGATCTTGGGCGCGATGGGCGTAGGCGGATGCGTTGAGCATAAGCGCTTCGGCTGTCTCGGAATTGGAGGCGTGACGGGCGAGTTGCATCCAGAGCAACTGGGCGATGAAGGGGGCGCCAACTTCGTCGAGCGCTGTGAGCGATTTGAGGACAGTATCGTCGTTTGCACCGTTTCGTAGGCGTTGAATTGCCGGATAAAACACCGAATCGAATGGCGTTTGAGCAGAGGCCTCGCCAGCGTCACAAGCCGTCTCATCCATTTGACTTAGCGCAAAACAGCGCAATTGCTCGTCGTATGGCGTAAGGCGGTTTGCATCGTGCAGGCGTTGGTACATGGCATTTGCTGATGCGGCATACTGCGGGTCATTCATGGCGGCCAGGGCAAGAGCCCTAAACGTAAAACTGTTTTCGTTGTCTGGCGTGGGTTTGCGGTCTAAAAGCGATTCAAAGGACGAATGGAATTCTTCGGTGCGTCTGATTTGTGCAGCAATGGCTGTCAGTGCATTGACGAGATGAAGCTTGTCGGCCCCCGAAGCTTTGTTTAGGCGTGACGAGGCCTCAAGTGCGAGTTCTAGCGCCCAATCATCGCGTTCAATGGCGTGGTAGGTTGAAGCCAACGCTGGGGCGATGACTGCAAAACGGGCATTGGCGTGATCGTGGCGGAGCGCTTCCTCTAAAAGATATATTGCTGAAACGAAATCACCGGCCAAGACGAGCGCTCGCGTCGCGGCATTTAACGCCAACAGCTCTGGATCGGCAGTGGTGCTTAACAGCGGCCAGGGGGAGAGTCCAAGGCGAATCGACTGATCTTCGACGAGAAAGGCGTCATTGCGTTTGTTCAGGGCTACGACGAGCGTATCCGTCTGTTTGGCTCCCAAAAGTGCGTCGATGTTTTGAGGCTGTTTATTTACAATTTCTATATATTCTGCCGAAGGAAAAGACTGAATATAATTTGTAATATGCTTTTGTATATCAGGTGCAGCTGTTTTTATATCATTTGATAAGTGGATTTGCACATGGTAGCCAGGGGCTGTCCAGGCATCTAATAATATAAAAGCTGCGTGTTGTGGGATTGAACCGGCAACAGTTTGAAGCGTAGCATACTCGGTTGTCGTATCCGTCACACGCAAGATGGCTGAGATCTGAGCGCCTAAGCGTGTATTGTTTTGATCGAGATCGATTGCAGCATAAATTTCGTTGCCACGAATGTCGTTGAGGCCGGGTTGAGGGACGGTGACTGTATTGCTCGAAGTGTGTTCGGCGAACAAAAGGCGTTTGTTGATCGCGTGTGTGGGCAGGGGCTTTGCGTTCGGATCATTTGCATTTGCAGTGTAGCTTCGTGCCGTTAATTGATACGAAGCGCGCATGCCATCGGCAAAAGCGAGGAGTTCGAGACGCGCGTAGGCGCGCGTACGTTCGGCAACGCGAGCGATCATCGTGCAGGGCGGCGTGTCGTTTTGGGGCCAAAGTGTTTGATCGGGAACTGCGCAAATCCACGTGTCCTTGGCAAACGCTTTTGAACTCGAAATATTGGTAATATAGGCCCCTTTGGGGACGAATGCGATCGCGTCAGGCTGTTCAGAATGGGGAATTTCCTGCGATCGCAAGCGTGTACTACTTTGCGCGGATTGTCTTGCTGTCGTTGCGGCGCAACTCGTGAGGAACAGCGCCAGCAAAACGATTCCAATAATGTTGAAACACCTCGTCACTATGCCCTCTTAGACCCGGCGGCGTTTGCCTTCAACCGCTTTAAATCCAGCCGGAACTTTCGCGCACGAACTCGCTGTGCATGCCGTCAGCGTCATTTCGGAGGTATCCATGTCGCAGACTTCGACGCTGCGAAGAACGACGCTCTTCAGTTCAGCAGGACCGTCAAATCCAGAAATCTTACCGTTCGTGATCGTCACCGACTCGAGCGTCGTGTCAAGCAGATGTACATTGACAAATTCGCATTCCTGGAACTGACAGTTTGTAATTTCGAGCGCTTCGCAGTCTTCGGGGGTGTCGATTGACGAGCGTTTTAGGACACAGCCTTCAAATGAAGTTTCGGCCAAAATCGCATTTTTGAATGCGCACTGATGAAACGTGCAGCCGTTAAAATAGGCGCCCTGCAAATCAATGCCATCAAAAACGGTGCCGTCAAAAATGCAAGCTTCCCACTCTGTATTGGCGCAGTTGACGTCGTGTATGCGCATGGCGCCAATATTTTCGCCCTTAAAGCTGGCCGACTCCAAAGAGAGCGACGCATTCTTTTCGAGAAGATGATCAATGATGGATTCGTCGGAGGACTTAATGGCTTTGGTGAGTTCTTTGGTCTGTTGGTTCATGGTGATTTGCGCGAAAATAAGTGATTGGGCTGAGCCTCTGTCCATACAATACAAACGATCTATTGTTTTGATTTTTTTGGGTGGGGGAGGTGTCCCCCTGAGCGGCTATCCCCTTTTAAGGGAATACGCCGCTACCCCCTCCCTTCAAGACGTCGTTTGTTTTGCTCTGTAAGCTCACTTTGCAAGTCAAAGCAAAGTCAAAACTTACATCTTCAATTATATAAGTTCTATATTCCGTACTAAAGGAAAAATTTAATCGCTGAACGAATTAAATTACTTTTTAAACACGACGTAGAGTGAACCGAAATCGCCGTCTTCGTTGAGCACAGGGACGTATTCGCTGACGTGATCGTCTTCTTTAAGACGTGCGAGCGTCGTATTTTTGATGACGGGTTCACCCTGGCTGCCAAGGCCTTTGCCGCAGATGATCAAGCCATACTGTGCTTTGTCACGAATACAGGCTTTTAAGAAGTCGTCGAGGCGTTGTGTCGCTGCGCTCAGGGCTAAACCGCGAAGTTTGAGCGTGATAACGGAACCAAAACGTTCTTGGTAACGGTTGATCTCTTTAAGACACTTTTGTTGAGCTGTCGTCAGCGCGTTGGACTTTTCTTCTTGTGCGCTGGCCAAAACATCATCGCCTTTGATCGCTTGCGTTACGGTGACGGACGGCGCAACGTATTGGGTTTTCATTGCATTGTCTGCAGTCGACGGAGCGGCCGAAAGCGTCGGTGTCAAGGTTTTGGGGACAGGCTCGAATGTAATGCGGTTTTTCTTCTTTTTGCCAGGAATATCGTCGAGGCGTTTGACCTGTGTAAAGGCCATTTCCTGCGTAAAAATCGCAAATTCGCGTTCTTCTTCTGTCATTGTCAAAACGGGTTCATCGTCTTTTTTCTTTACGACAGGCTTTTCTTTTTTATTGAACTTTTCTTGATAAAGATCTGCGCCGTCCATCGAAGCCATCGAGGCTAGGAAGATTTCTTCATCCGAAAGATTGCTGTTGCTCTGAAGATCTTCTTCTGTGAAGCGATTATAGGCACCTTTGCCCGTCGCATTTTCTATATCGCGTGCGCGTTTAGCAGCTTTGGCAGCTTGTCTTTCGGCTTCTAGGCGGGCTTGTTCCTTAGCGGCATCGGCGATTTTACGGTCTTCGGCTTCAGCTTTGCGTATTTCCTGAAGACTTTTGAGACTGTCAAATGCACCCGTAGAAAAACCTTTAGACATATCCAGGCTGTTTGACGAAAAAGCAGGTTGAGGATTTTTATTCTTTTTAGCCATAGGAAATAACTTTTAGGGGACGATATGATTGGATTGTATTGTGTTGTAAAACGAAAAAGTTCTTTAAATACAATCAATTATAATTACAAAATGCGATCTCTGATACAAAACTTAAGTTTTTAGTCAACGATCGAGGGGGTAGCGGCGTATCACCGCAGCCAAAGTGTGGCAATTTGAGGCGTTTAGCGCGACTGATAAGCGCTTTGGCAGAGGTGATAGCCGCTCAGGGGGAGACTTCCCCCACCTGGAAAAAAGGCAAATCAGCGGCTTAGCCGATGATGTCACATTTCATATAATCGCGGAGCGCTTCAGGAACGACGATTCTGCCATCTGCTTGCTGATAATTCTCTAAAATTGCGACGAGCGTACGGCCAACGGCGAGTCCGGAACCGTTGAGCGTGTGAACGAAGGCGGTTTTGTCTTTGCCGTCGGGCGTGCGGTAACGGATGTTGGCGCGGCGTGCCTGATAATCGCCAAAGTTCGAGCAGCTCGAGATTTCACGATAGCAATTTTGCGAGGGGAGCCAGACTTCGAGGTCGTAGCATTTGCGAGCGCTGAAGCCCATATCTCCGGCCGAAAGGAGCATCACGCGATACGGCAAGTTGAGACGTTTGAGGATCTCTTCGGCATCGTTGACGAGTGCCTGATGTTCAGCTTCGCTCGTTTCGGGTGTGGCGAATTTGACGAGTTCGACTTTGTCAAACTGGTGCTGACGAATAATGCCGTGGGTATCGCGGCCGGCGCTGCCTGCTTCAAGACGGAAACATGCACTGTATGCCGCGTATTTGATCGGAAGTTGGTCGGGCGAAAGAAGTTCGTCGCGGTGAAGGTTTGTGACAGGAACTTCGGCCGTAGGAATGAGGAACATATCATCATTCGATTTATAAGCGTCTTCTTCGAATTTAGGAAGCTGACCCGTACCGGTCATCGAAGCACGATTGACCATATAGGGCGGCATGACCATCGTGTAACCGCGCGATTCGTGGACGTCGAGCATAAACTGGATCAACGCGAGTTCGAGACGAACGGCAGCACCTTTGAGGAAGGTAAAACGAGCACCTGAAACTTTGGCGCCACGTTCGAAATCAAGCATATCTTTGCTTTCGCCAAGATCAGCGTGATCTTTCGGTTCAAAATCAAATTTGCGCGGTTCACCCCAACGACGGATTTCTTGATTCGATTCTTCGTCGGCAGCCTGTGGAACGTCAGCTGCAGGGATGTTCGGGATGTAGAGCATCATTTTATTGATCTGCTCGTCGATCTCTGTGCGGCGAGCATCGATCGCTTTGAGCTCGTTGCTCATCTCTTTGAGGCTTGCACGAAGTTCGGCTGCCTGAGCTTTATCGATCGTGCGCATCTGGTCACTTGCCTGACGCTGTTCAAATCGAAGCTGATCGTAGCGGAGTACCTTTTCGCGGCGCTCTTCACGGAGGGCACGGAGCGCTTCAAAATCAACTTTAACATTGCGGTATTTGAGACCTTCAATGACTTCATCAAGATGAGAAAGGACATATTTGACGTCCAACATAATGCACAACTCCTTATTTCATGATTATATCTGCAAAAAATCCCGGAAGCGGAGGGGCTTCCTTAGCGCTGTTTCGGCGCCAATTTGCAAAGCTGCGCCTTTTCGCGCGATATCCCCCTTTTGTCAACTGTTTGAACGCCTAAAACACTTGACGCTTTCTTAAAAAACGCCGAAATATCCGCGCTCTTTCGCTGGTTGTTGGCCGGCTTTTGGCGGCGACACTGTTTTGCTTGCCGCTTTTTTCGATGATCGTCGGTTTTGGTCACGATCCAAAACCGTTTGCTTTGAGTATTTGACATGCTTAGCCTTATCATAAGTCTTGTTCTTGCTGTCGGCGCATGGATCTTGTGCTGCACGTACGTTTTTAGTTCTACCTGGACTGGCATTTTTCCGTTTATCATCGTTTTCTTTGCTTCGATGATTTGCTTGTCTCGCATTGTGGGCAAAAAAGTGATGGTCATCATGCAGGAAGCTGAGCAACAAATGCAGGAGCTCTCTAAGATTCAAAGTCTCGAAACGCGCAAACGTATGATGCCCAAGATTATGGATAAGGCGGTCGAGATTTTCAATAAAGGTTATAAATACCAGCTCTTTCAGATTGGCTTGGCAGGTAATCTTAACGCTCAGATCGGTACCATCTATTTTATACAAAATCGCTATGATGAGGCAGAACCCTATCTCGCCCGCGCTTTAGTGCTTAGTGGTAGCGCAATCGCTATGCATGCTTGCATTATGTATAATAAAAAGGATTATAATGCAATGCAGGCGTCTTTTGAACGCGCGGTTAAGTTTAATCCTAAACAGAGTCTTATATGGAATACTTATGCGTGGTGCCGCTTACACGCGGGCAACGTCGATGAAGCCATTCATATTCTCAACCGCTGTGCCGCGTTTTTGCCGAATGATCAAATTACACAGGCAAATCTCGATCTGCTAAAAAATAACGGAACAATGCGCATGGCTGAGTTCGGTGAAGCTTGGTATCAATTCAAACTCGAAGAACCGTCTGCGCAGGAAATTCAGAAATTTGCTCAGGCTGCAAAGCTCGGTTCGCCGTTTGCCAGAAATGTCAGACATCGTTGATCTGTTTGATTCAATTCAGTTTTAATGATCATGGCGCGACATTCGCGCCTGTTTTGCATATTTAATGATAATTTGGAGGCTCCGAAGATGAACAAACGCACGCTCTGCCTTGGTTTGGCAGCTCTCTCGCTCGCTTTTTGTTCTTGCAAATCCGCTCCCGTAGTGCAGGCTGATCCTGTTCCGGCAGAACTCACGCCCGAAGAACATGCCGTTTATTCGTCGCCTCAGTTTGATGCTTCACCCGAAGTCATCGATCTGTCTGATAAAACGGAGCGTTCAATCTCGGCCTATAACGTAGGTTCTGAGAATATGCACTTTTCCGATATTTTGCCGTTACTCTCGCAAGGCAGCGGATATAACCAAAAATGGGAGTTTTATATTTATTCAAAACCCTATTCGGCTCGCATTAAATATGAAATTTCAAACACGCCAATCACCAAAAATGAAGGCAAAATCCGCGGTTATATTAAAGAACTCGACGAAAACGGCGACACTGTTCACGAATATAAAATTAACGAGACTTACAAAAGTAGTGCATGGTCTGCTTCAAAAAATGCCTTAAGTCTCAATTTCGGTGATGATTATACACTTACGCTCAAAAATGGCGTCTTTGTCATTCACGGTAAATACGAAAAAGGTACGTTCGACTACGAAATCGAACCGAATTTGTGGAAACCCGGAACTGGTGCTGCCTACTTTGGCAAGGATCCCGACAATACATTTAAATACAGTGTTTTGGCGTATCACAAACCTATTCAAAAAGGCGTCATTCACACTGAAACGGGTGATGTTGAAGTCTTCGGACATGCTTATGGCAACCATTACCTCGCCACGCTTCCCATTTACGATATGTTCGATGAACTCGCCGATTACCGCAAAGTAAACTCGGAGCTTCTCGTTGAATTTCGTTATTTCGTTCCGTCCCAAAAATTTGATGGTGCTCCGTTCGGTTATCTTTTCGTTGCCTACGAAGGCGTTCCGATCTTTGGGTCAGCACATATTTCTCGTACTTCGGTCGAAAAATGGCTTGATGACGGAAATTATAATTACGAAATCGATGCCCGCCAAATCATTGAAGCGAATGAAGACGGCAACAGCGCTGTTTTCAGTATTCTCAAAGCGCGTCCTGAACCGTCCGATCCTTACGCCGATTTGCCCGCATTCCAACGCAATATTGCAACCCGTTTCGCTAAACCTATCGAGTATAGCATTAAAATGGACTGGCAGCTTAATTTGAATGTCGATGGCTATACTGCTCAAATTCCTATGACAGACGCTTCTTATTCACTTACACGTCTGCGTTAATCAAATTCTAACGCTTTCTATACATTCTCTCTGAATGCGGCTCGATAGCTTCTTTTTATATAAGCCGCATTCATAAAGAGAATCGCTTTAATCGCCTGTCATAAAATGACATATCATTCAGTTTAATGATGCACTGCCATAATGTTCTTGTCTTGTGTGCGTTTGATGAAACATTAATTCTTCTTCGCCATTGCGTTTGGGTGAAGAATTTTTTGAGGGGGAAGTCTCCCCCTGAGCGGCTATTCCCCGCTTTGGGGGAAATACGCCGCTACCCCCTCAAAGTGGAGGGGAGAGGCGTTTGGCTAGTTATTTAGTTGATAACCACAACCATAGTCTACATAAAAAGAGCCATTATAAGAGTCATACTGATCACATTTTTCTAACCTTTTACATGCATGCCCCCAAGAGCTAATCCATCCATAGGCTGTAAAGTTTTCAGTCTTTCGGCATGCTTGAACGCAAGTATCAGAGCTCCAATAATATTTTTCAGAACTCCAACTGTTTTCTGTTATTAGCTTGTAATAACGATCTTTGTTACCAAAACGGGTATGAACTTTATCAGAACCTTTATAGTCATAATATATATTGTTCGGATCGTGATGGTTGTGTGAGTAATTATTATCATTTGAATCCCAAGTGTAATTTCTATAATGACTGCCTTGTTGTAAACAGAACGGAAGCAATATACCGTTTTCAGTAGAAGTACCGCAGTTTGAGTACGGGGCAGCGCATTGTGTACAAGTTTCCAATCCATAGGTTGTAAGATTGGTTTCACAGCCATCCGTCAAGGTGCTATTACAGTCACCAAAACCAGTGATGCATTGATTGACACAAACGCCATTCGTACAAGCGCTTGCTTCCATATTGTTGGGCAAATTCTTCGTGCAATCGGTGGCATCGATGCCGCAATTCGTAAGGGTATTGCCGATGCATTGATTTTGGGTCGTATTAAATTCGTAGTCTGGTTCACATTGAGGTGCTGAACATTGTCCGTTTTGGCAAGTTGATGTGCCGTGGGCATATTTTGTCGTGCAGTTTTCTATAGTTTCGCCACACTTGTCATCGGTATCGAGCTCACATTGATCGTTTCCAACGAGATGAGCGCCCGGTTTACAACCTTTAAAGACGCACTGACTTGATGTGTATGTTTCAACGTACTCACATTCATATTTTGCGTTGAGATTGGTGTCATCGTTCGTGCAGTTCATAAGCATTGGCCCACACTCTGTGTCAGAATCTTGGTGACAAGAAGTTGCACTCACCATTGGGTATGCGTGATATCCTGTTTCACAAGCACTTACGATACATGATCCATATGGGCAAGAACTATAGTTAACGACACTTTCCGCTTTGTTATCATTACAATTGTAGTCATAACTACCGCATGCATCGACTGTATCCCATTCGCATTTTGTTTTATCTTGTGAAATATGACTACCGATGGGACACGTGGTCACTAGGCAAGCATATTTATTGGTTGGTTCGAGCTCACAGTTAACAGAAATGGGGTTAGCTGTTGTTGGATCTATAGCTTTAAGCGCTTCTCTACAATTTATACCACGATCTTCCTTTGTTGAGCCGCAATACTCAATATCGTAGGGATTGACGCATTTTTCATCCCAAGGATTCTGCATGCCGTTGCATTCCATAGAGCATTCGGATGTTTTCTTATCGGGATTATAAGTGCAATACTTTTTGTCATTTGGACATTTCTTGCCCGTTTCGCCGCAATTATCAGGACTATCTGCTTCGCAAGGCGCTAAACCTGGAATGTAAGTGGGGTGGTAACTTTCTTTACAACCATAGTTGTCGTCAACATAACAATGTGCCACATCCAAACACTCGACGTGCTCGTTGTCTGCGACGCCCTGTAAAGCCGTACAATTAATATTTTTGTGGCCACACTCGTAGCGATCGTCTTTGCGGCAGTAATCAGCTACGGGTAGGGCGGGATCGTCGTCATTTCGATTGCTTATATGGTGTTTTTGATCGGATCTACATCCCTGCAGCAAACACTGACCCTGAACGCAGGCTATAATAGAAGTATCAAATCCATCTTGTTGGGTGCAGTCTGTCGTGTAATCTGTCGCTTCTCCGTCATCACCACAATTGGTCAACGTATCAAGTTCGCAAGGGATGAAGATGCCGTTCGAAGATGTATTTAGACGGTGATAACCAACTTGACATTGTGTTGCTTCGCACTCTAAATCTTCGTTGCAAGTACCTTCTTTCCAACCGGCAAATAGCGTGCAATTTTTACTTTTACAGCTTAACGCATGGTCTTTGACACAGTCGGTCGGTTCTATGCCTATATCTAATGTAGGATTATAAGCATGATATCCCTCTTTACAATTGGAAAGCTGGCATTCGCTATCGACGCATCGATAATTGCCTTTTGAATATTGTTCATTGGTTATACAATTGTCGTGTTTTTGATCAGCAATATCGCTGTCGTGTTTTTGATCAGCAATATCGCCACAAGCTTCATTCGTGTCTGTTGCACAGGGGACAATGGTAGGCGTAGTTTCCTCATCCGAACCAGGAGTATTAGAAATATGAAATCCATTGTTACATAAGGTTGCATGGCATTGAGGCGTTTTATCAGTTGTTGTATCACACGTACCAGCACCCCATCCTGCGAGCAAACGGCAGTTTACGCCGCCGCAGCTAGTTTCGGTATCATGTTCACATGTTTTTTTGCCAGTATCATCAACGACTTCGTGATACCCTTTATCACAGGTGCTAATCACGCATTGACCTGCGTCACAAAAACGCGTTGCAGCATTGTCGTTCAAGTTTTGTTTGTTACAATCTCTATTAATTTCACCGCAGTTTTCTGTATCGTTTGCTTCACAAGTCGAAAGTCCCGTCGCTTTGTCTTTGACGAGGTAGGTTTTGGTTGTATCACATTCTGTTGCAGAACATTTGTAATCTTTCGTACAAATGCCGTCTTCCCAACCCGTTCCGGCTGTTTTGCATTCTTCGTCCGTTGAGCAAGCACGAATCGGTTGGCCACAATAATATTGATCGACCAGTGTGTCTGTGCCAGAAACATAAAGCGAAGTTTTTAGGCATTGTTTTGTTTTAGCGCAAACACCGTTATTAATGCTTTCGCGTGCTCCATCACATCTTGGGTCGTTTAATGGAACGCAACTAATCTTTTCATTATCAATACTATACAATCCGCATTGATTAGAGCAGCGAATAATATTTGCTGTAGCAATTTCATTGCTATCCGATGTATTCACTTCGACGAATAGTATTTGGCCTTCGCCGTCGGTAGGACAAGAAACGACGCTAGGGGCTTTGCCATCTTCTTCTACAACATATCGATCGTAGACGTCAGCGTCCCAGTTGCAACCAGCTGTTAGCCAGTCGCTGCGATTAAAAGAGCGAGTATGGAGCGCATTTGGCGCTGATTTGAGTGAGCTTTCGACATGGTAGTGTGCATCCTTTATCGAGAGAAAATTGGCAAACGCTATTCGAGTGTTTAACACTCGAATAGTCTTTGCTATTCCATAATGCCGAAGTGGTAAAGTTTTTTTAGTATAGCTACAATAAATCTTTAAACATAAAATTGCTAGCGTCCAAAAAAGTTCGCAAAAACTCGGAATCCCGATTTAACGAACACTATACGCGATCTCTGGGTAGAGAACATGCATTAATGTAAGCACGCCCCTTCTGAGACCATTCTTCAATATAATCGATGATGTACGAA
>JAZRWH010000081.1:0-21135 GCA_045599585.1 Myxococcota bacterium | reverse complement strand
AGTAGCCGCTGTCGTAGATATAGAGCATTTGTCGGCCATTATTCGAGACGTCGAAAATTGACCAAATGAAAGCCATTAAAACACCTTGTTCATCTGGCGTGTACCGTAAAAGAAATTTGTCCCATGTAGGACAATTTCCTTTTTTGACAATGCTACCTGGTTCATCTTCTTTGATAATGATTCTGTGCAAGCACCTTTCACCAATTGTGTTTGAGAGCGGTTTAGGTGGAGTATGCTGCAACATATCGCTGGAACACATCAGTTTTGTTGCATGTGATACAAGAAACTCTAATGGAGACTCCGAAAAAATTACGCGTTTTGGTGCCAGCATTAAGACCTTTCCGCGTTCATCAATCACTTGTGTGACGATAAGATTTACTTTGGCCTCTCTTAAGAAAAGACGCGGTAAACCTTGCTCAATCAGAGAAAGTCCTAGATCGTTTTCTGTGAAAAAAGTACCTTTGCAACTATCTAAAACCGCACGATTGACGGCTTCTAAAAAGACTCGATAGAACTCCGCTATGGACTCTCCAGTCTTTCGACGCGCCCGCGCACAAGCCGCTGTTAGCGATTGCAAGCATGTTCGACTGGACATGCTGATCACCTGTACGGTTTCTGTGATGGCATCCTCTACCAGAATTTGAGGATCATCATCGCCATTTACGAAAAAGTACAGTTGAGAATAGAACTCGTTTAGAAAGTTTCGATCATCATCTGTTTCGAGCTCATAGAAGCATACAGCATTGCATGGAATTGTTTTGTTTTCACTTGCAAACTCTCCATACTCAGCTCTTTTTTCAGCAACGATTCGTTCAATTTCGCCCTTGCGTTCAATTTCAGCGGCTTGCTTTTTTCGCTGCTCATGTTTTCTTTTTTCAGTCAAGTATTGTTGAACTGTGTACCCTTCGAGTTTATCGGTTTTGCCCTCTGTTTCTGTGATGGTCCAAAGATTAGTTGTTTCATCAAAAGTATAGGTTCCTAAAGAAACAAGGCGATTAAGTTCTGCAAATGGTGTTTTAGGTGCTCTCATGGTCCCTCTGTGCGTGATTCACGATTGAACTTATTGCAAACCGATAGAGCGCCATTTCCAGCGCTGCTCTCACAAATTCCGATTTAGTGATGTTTCCTATCTCGCAAGCCTTTTTGATCATTTCGTCGGTATCAGGTTTGATTCGTATAGTATATGCAACTTGATCTTTCATTTTAGCCTCATTCCCTTGAATCCCCATGAACCATATTTGCGTTCTTTTACTATCTCGGGGAATGTTTCGAGAATCCATCTCATAAAGGGTTTGTATGCTTTGCAACCCACATCAACCTTAGCTCCAATAACGAACCCAACACTTTTCAAAATATAGTTTAAGCGAGGGTCTTTCTGTGCATCTTCAAGAGCTTTCCAAAATTCAGTTAGTTTTATAAAATCATTAAGGTCTTTTTCGAAAAGTGTGTCAAAGAGTTCGCAATATTGAGCTTGATTTTCAAATTTCTTTTGATGTCGTTTAATTGTTATGTGGATACTCTCCACATCTGGTCCAATGAGATCAACAAGTCGTTTGTTGTAGAGCTCATCCATTGATAAATTTCGACGCTCCACTGCATTAAATTTTTCAGTAGTCAGTTCCATTTCTGTTTCGCACCTCTCTAAATGCTCTTTGATAAGTTTCTCGATAGTAGATTGTAAACCAATGTTTTTTTTGTCACAGTCCTGCTTAAGAGCAACAATAAATTGTTCACGAATTTCCAATAACGTTGTCTTATTATCCATGTCTAACTCCTTTACAGCGCGAAATTGCGCAAGTTGAGAATAAAAACAAAGCGAAAACAGTTTGTTTGCCCACTTTTATTTGTTTGGCTCAATCGGTTTGAGGCTCATCAAGCTCTTGGAGGTGTACGAGCGAGATTGACCGTAGCGCGAGAGTTCTTTTTGAGCGAGTTGCTCGACTTCGCGCTGATACTCGAAGCGGTCAAACCAAGTTTTGGCTTCTTGGCTAAGTGGAATAATCATACGGGCTGGTATCCATTTATATACATCTTTGCCGTATTTCATTCCTTCCGACAGCGCTTGACTCGCTTGCTGAATATTTAACCCAGCCGTGATCGATTGGGCAACGCGGAAACGTGCTTCGTCGTATGGCCGTTCAAAAGATCCCTGACCTTTGGCCAAAAAACACACGTGATAGTGCGACGGATTAAAGCCAATTCCATCAAAACGGAGACGTTCTGCGACCAAAAATAATAAACCGACAACTTTTGTCAGGCAGCCTAAGCCCGGATACGTTTGGCCTGGAAGCAGCGGGCGTTCGGTTGTTGGCGCTTTCGTCGGGTTTTGCAGCAATAGCCATTCGATCCACAAAATGCGACGATTATCCAAACACGTTTTTTCGTCGAGCACGGCTTCGATGAGGAGTTCTTTGTGGTTCTCGTTGCTCCAAAGACGGATGGCCTGACCATTCGGGTGATCAAGTTCAAACTCGAGGTGCGGCATGGGAAATCCGATTGAACGCAGATGTTCGTAAATGCCGATCTTTTCCATTGAGCACTCAACGCCGTAAGCCGAATAATAGTCGAACAACTTGGTGCGTTTGCTGGATTCGCCGAAAAAGTCGAACAAATCGTCGTCGTTCTCCTTTTCGGCAGTGAGATCGTGTACCGGAAGCTGACGCGAGATGTGTTTGAGTGCCGACAAAAGGCGTTCGTTATTCGATGCGATGGGTTTGGATAGGCCTGAAGTCAGGTAGGCAAAAAAGCGAGCACTGTGGCGCCAGGCATTTTTTCCGTAACCACCTGCCGTCAGAACCACCATGCTGTGTCGTCCAACCAGTTCATCGACATAACGATCGCGTTCGAAGATGCCATCGTGCGTCACGCGCCAATCCCCCAACTCATCGTCTTGCGCCACATCGACACCTGCAAGGTAAAAGAAGAGGGAAGGCTGTTCCTTTTGAATGATGCCGGGAAGCGTATTTTTGAGAGCAGACAGATAAGCCGCATCGCCGATGCCTGGTCCTAACGGCACATCGTAGTTGCCTTCAAATACATTTTTATCCCAGCTTTCGGCGTGTATCGAATACGTCACGACGCTTGGATCGTGTGCAAAGATATTTTTGGTGCCGTCGCCTTGGTGTAGGTCTAGGTCAATGACCATGATCTTTTTGTCGTATCCGTGGCTGCGAAGATGGGCAATGGCTGCTGCAATATCGTTGAACACACAAAATGCATAGCCACCTTCGGGGTACGCATGATGAAATCCACCGCCCAGATTGATGATGCGTTTGGGGTAGATGCTCGATGCAGCCATGCGCGCAGCGCGAATCGTCCCTCCTGCCATACAACGCTGTTGATCCACACACGTCTTGATCGCATCCTCTGGCACTCCCTGGCCAAAAATGCGTTCTCCAATTTCGTGTTCCGTGAGCTGCGACAAATACGAAAAATCATGAATCTGTCCTAATTGCGCGATGGTCGCTGTTTTGGGACAGACGATTTGGCCTTCACTGATGCAACCCTCGTACAACAGGTAGTTCAAAATCTTTTGGGAACGCTCATGATCCGCAATATACCGCGCGATGCCTTCATACGCAGGATTAAACACCACCGTTGCCTGCGAGATTACTTTGAGCTTCGATCGAACATGTCTCTGAATGCGGCCGATACTCTCAAGCCCGTAATGCATGAGATCCGATAATGTTAAATTCGGCATGAGCCTCTCCTGATCCTATCAATATATGCGCTGCACCTTGCAGACGTCGTCACAGCTTACCAGCTTTTTGCGCGGACGCTATAATTTTGACAGATTTGCTGCATCAACAAGTGAGCTTTTTTCGTGACATGATGCGCTATCGTGGCTCACAGGCTGCTCGTTTTCATAATATGACGTGCAAATTGTCATCCACGCGCATGCCTGTTTATACAATTTGGTGCTTCTGTTTGGGTGCTTGGGAATGAGTTGGCGCCGGCTATGGGACAAGCCCATACGCCGGACGCGCTTCGGCTATCGGTTTCACCGATACGCCTTCGCCTAGTTGCACGACCGTTTAGCGCTGTGCGCAATAGAATTCTTGCCTTAACGCAAGGAAATCGCAAGATTTCGGCCATGTGATTCTGATCGCTGTTTTTATATCTCTTCTGCGTGCAAGGATGGCGCGATGTTCTGTCGCGTGATGCTTCAAAATCAGCTCTCTGCATAATGGAGGAATAGCATGGATATAACATGTATTTTGATAGGCTTGCTCTTTATGTTGTTTGGCTTCCTATTTTCTAGAGGGAAAATTCATATTCATTTAAATGCATGGAAACAAATGACACATGAAGAACAGTCCAAAATTCGCATTAAGCTTCTCTGTTTGAATATCGGTGAAGTTATTATCTTAAATGGGTTGATATTCTTCTTCAAAGGTATTGGCGGTGATTTCGCATCACAGTGGTTTAATATCGCAATCGTAATATGGATGGTGATCGCAGCTTTCGATGTCTGGTATATCTCGAAAAATATAAAAAAATACTATGGAAAACAATAAATGTAATCTTATTCACTGCCGTCTCACAAATATAACGCAAAATATTCGGATAACGCTACTGTAGCTTTGTTTTATCAATATAAAGAATAAATTTCTATTCCGTTGCAGTTAACGCATGTCCGTTGTGGGTCAGTAATGAATTATATGATTAAATATGGAGGTCTAACCAATGAATAAAAAAGAAATGCGTGAATCCACGAAAATGGAGTCTAAAAAATCGATGCTCCATGAGGAACAGAATAATCGCATTCATTATGCTGCAACTCATTCGCTGAAAGACGTTCTAAAATTCCTTAATACGAATCTTCTCGGTTTAGACGCAGAGAATGTGCTTGAGAGTAGATCTCAACATGGAAATAATAAAGTGACAAGAGAGAAGAAAAAGTCACTTGTAAAGCGCTTGGCGGGTGCATTTATCAACCCTTTCACTGCAATCTTATTCTGCTTGGCGCTTGTTTCTACTGTTACTGATATCTTGTTTCCTCTCTTTTCTCTCATGGGAAGTACGCCGGATGAATGCGATCCGTTGACGGTTGTGATCATCTTAACCATGGTCATGATTTCTGGCACGCTTCGCTTTGTTCAGGAGAGTCGTAGCGGTAATGCAGCAGAAAAACTACTCGCTATGATTACAACCACGTGTACGGTCACGCGCAGAGAGCACGAAAAAAGTGAAGTGCGTTTGGAGGATGTCGTCGTGGGCGATATTGTGCATTTGTCTGCTGGCGATATGCTTCCCGCTGATGTGCGTATTCTTGATGCCAAAGATCTGTTTGTCAGTCAGGCTAGCTTGACTGGAGAAAGCGAACCGATTGAAAAGATTTCGTCCGTTTGCAACAAAAGTGAAGTCATTACGGATTATACGAATATCGGTTTCATGGGGAGTAACGTTATTTCGGGTAGTGCAACAGCTGTTGTGATCAGTGTAGGGGATCGCACCCTGTTTGGTTCCATGGCTTCCGCCGTTGCTAAAGATGCCGTCGAAACGAGTTTTAGCAAGGGCGTGAACGCGGTTTCTTGGGTTCTGATTCGCTTTATGCTCGTCATGGTTCCGCTCGTTTTTGTGATTAACGGTATCACCAAAGGCGATTGGCTTTCTGCTTTTCTGTTCGGTATTTCGATTGCCGTTGGACTGACGCCCGAAATGCTGCCGATGATTGTCACGACGTGCCTCGCTAAAGGCGCTGTCTCGATGAGCAAAAAAAAGACGATTGTGAAAAATTTGAACTCGATTCAGAATTTTGGCGCAATTGACATCCTTTGTACGGATAAAACAGGTACCTTGACTCAGGATAAGGTCGTGCTCGAATATCACCTCAATATCAATGGTGAAGATGATCTGCGCGTGCTAAGACATGCGTATCTCAATAGTTATTTCCAGACCGGATACAAAAATCTCATGGATGTGGCTATTATTCGTAAGACCGAAGAAGAAGAAGCGGCAGACGCAAAGCTCCTCGATCTGTCAGAATACTACGTCAAGGTTGACGAGATTCCTTTTGATTTTTCACGTCGTAGACTGACCACCGTCGTTCAGGACAAAACGGGTAAAACGCAGATGGTAACAAAGGGCGCCGTCGAAGAAATGCTTTCGATCTGCGCTTTTGTGGAATGCGATGGGGATGTTCAAAAGATCACGGACGCTTTGAGAAAACGGATCTTAGAGACTGTTGATGATTTGAACGATAAGGGGTTTCGTGTGCTTGCGATTGCTCAAAAGAGCAATCCGTCTCCCGTTGGGGCGTTCGGGGTGCAGGACGAATGTGACATGGTGCTCATGGGGTACCTCGCGTTCCTCGATCCTCCGAAGGAATCAACGGCTGATGCCATTATGGCTTTGAAAAAACATGGGGTTACAACAAAAATTCTGACGGGAGATAACGACAAAGTTACGCGAACGATCTGTAAACAAGTGGGGCTGGAAGTGCGCAACATGTTGCTCGGCTCAGACCTCGAAAAAATGAATGATGATCAACTCGCAAATGCCGCGGAAACGACGGATGTATTTGCTAAATTAACTCCGGATCAGAAATCAAGAGTTGTTTCTGTGCTCCGTTCCAATGGACATACCGTTGGATTTATGGGCGACGGTATCAACGATGCTGCGGCTATGAAATCTGCAGATATCGGTATTTCTGTAGATACAGCTGTTGATGTCGCGAAAGAATCGGCTGATATCATTCTGCTTGAGAAAGATTTGATGGTGCTTGAAAATGGTATCATTGAAGGTCGTAAAACCTACGCAAACATGATTAAATATATTAAGATGACAGCAAGTTCCAACTTTGGAAATATGTTTTCTGTGTTGGCTGCATCTGCGCTGCTGCCATTTCTGCCCATGATGAGCGTTCACCTTATCTTCTTAAATCTCATTTATGATCTTTCGTGTACGGCTATTCCTTGGGATAACGTTGATGAAGAGTTTTTGACAGTGCCTAGAAAATGGGATGCCTCGAGCGTGGGCAACTTTATGATCTGGATCGGGCCGACAAGTTCAATTTTCGACTTTACAACTTACATCTTTATGTACTTTGTATTTTGTCCAATCTTTGTTTCTGGAGGCGTGCTTTATAATGATCTTCCTAATCATTTTAGTGGAGAAGGGCTCGAACAAATGCAGTTTGCTTATGCTGCGATGTTCCAGGCTGGCTGGTTCGTGGAATCTATGTGGAGTCAGACGCTGGTCATTCACATGATTCGTACCCCAAAACTGCCGTTTATTCAAAGCCGAGCATCGGCGCCGGTTACACTGCTAACCTGTTCAGGAATTGCTTTGCTCACCGTTATTCCATTTACAGGTTTTGGCAAAATGTTGGGATTTGTTGCGCTGCCCATGAGTTACTTTGCTTACCTAGTTCCTTGCATCATTTTATACATGGGACTCGCTACAAGTCTGAAAAAGGCTTATGTCCGTCACTATGGTGAATTACTGTAATTTATATATTAAATGGAGGTTATCACATGAATATTCTCAATTTTTTGGAAGATCTCTTTGGTGTGACGTCATTGTGGGGACTGGATTTGGGTTTTTGGGTGTCCATGACCGTTGTCTTTCTCATCGTGATTGCCATGAATATTGTTTTTTGGAATATGAAACCAATTCAATAGACGAATATAAATCAATGATATATCATTGATTTGTAATATTTTTAATGCTGGGGGAGGGGAAGGCCTTCCCCTACGCGTCTATTTATGTTTTAGAGTAGCAAAGTGTTGTTACACTTTGCTACTCTAAAACATAAATACGCCGCTACCCTTTCTGGCCTGCGGCGCTTGATTGAATGCGTTGGCTTTTCAATACGTTTGTTTTTAAATTCAAAATGTTCGTTAAATCGTTTTAGGGTATGTCGTCATCGAAGGATACGGTTGGAGGAATTTAACTTGAAACTGAATAGCATGGTTCATAAGAGGCTCATTCAATATGCGTATCTTGATGTCGAACGGGGTATGGGCGATTTCGATGACGGTCAAGGGTGTTCATCGGTACAGGTTGATGCGCGTCGTGAATTGTTTGGTGAAAACACGCTCAATGGCGCAAATACAGATACGTTTTTTTATCGCCTGCGTCGTGCCTTTGTGAACCCTTTCACCACGATTCTCTTTATTCTAGCGCTTATTTCTTTTGTTACGGATGTCATACTCGCTGAAAATATAGCGAAAAATGCAACGACAGTTGTGATTATTCTAACCATGCTGTTGATTAGTGGCGCACTTCGTTTAGCACAGGAGATGAAGGCAAAAAAGACGATAGAAAATCTTAAACACATGGTTTCTTCGACCGTATCTGTTAAGCGCGATGGCGATTGGATTGAGTTGCCTTCAAGTGAAATTGTCGTCGGAGATCGAATTCGATTGGCGGCTGGCGAACGCGTTCCCGCTGATTTGCGCGTACTGACTTCTAAGAACTTGTTTGTTTCACAATCAGTTATTACGGGAGAAAGCGCTTTTTTTGAAAAAACTGAAACAAAACTCTTACAAAAAGCTGAATCCTTTTCTGCCTATACGAACCTGTTGTTTTCGGGAAGTAGCATTACGAGCGGAGAGTGTGAGGCTATTGTTTTGGCGGTTGGAAAAGATACTGTCTATGGCAGCATTCATTTTGACGAACAGACGCGCAAAAATGGCTTTGATCGTGGTGCCAATTCTATTGCCTGGGTGCTCATTCGTTTTATGGCGATTCTCGTGCCCGTCGTTTTTATTGCGAGTGGTCTTACAAAAGGTGACTGGTTTTGCGCGATTATCTTCGCGCTTTCAGTTGCTGTAGGACTGACTCCCGAACTACTGCCCATGGTCATTACGGCTTGCCTCGCTCGTGGTAGTGCTATTATGGGAAAAAAGCAGACTATCGTTAAGAATATTAATGCGATGCAATGTCTCGGTAGCATGGATATCTTGTGTGTCGATAAAACAGGGACACTCACAGGGGATGTCGTCATTTTAGAATATTATATGGACATTCTCGGAAATGAGAATATTCAGGTCCTAGAATACGCTGTGCTGAACAGCCTGTTTTGCACGGGCATGCAAAATCACCTCAATCAGGCTATTTTAAAAGCAATGGATTTGCCTGATATTAAAAAAGCGGTGGACAAGTATATCAAATTAGATGAGCTTCCCTTTGATTATGAGCGTAAGTTTTCGAGTGTACTGGTGCACGATGGCGAGCAGCGCTTGCTTCTAGTTAAGGGAAGTATTGAGGATGTTTGTAAAAGATGCACGTATGCTGAATATAAGCATGAACGTCATAAGATGGATTTCGCTAGTGTGCATGCCATCGTGGATGAGATGCTCGAAGATGGTATGAAAATGCTCGCAGTTGCATACAAAAAAGTGCATTCGGATACTGTCTGTGTGGGCGATGAGCATGATTTGATTTTACTCGGTTTTTTAGCTTTTTTTGATGCTCCTAAAAAGAGCGCAGCAAATACCATTCAGAAACTGAAAGATTTAAATATCAATATACGAGTTTTAACTGGTGACCAAAAAAATGTAGCCATATCAATTTGCCGTAGACTGGGGATAGATAGTCATAACGTTATGACGGGCATAGAACTGGCTCAATATGACGAAAATATGCTTCCAATTGCGTTAGAAAAAGTAGCTATTTTTGCAGAACTTTCGCCCAAACAAAAAGCACAGGTGGTCAATGTGTTGGAATCCAATGGGCATGTCGTCGGTTTTCTAGGCGATGGTATGAATGATTTGCCTGCAATTGTTGAGGCCGATGTTGGTATTTCAGTAGATACAGCCGCAGAAACCGTAAAAGAAAGTGCCGATGTCATTCTTCTCAAAAAAGACTTAGCTGTATTGGATGAAGGCGTTTTGGAAGGGCGAAAAGCATTTTCCAATATGTCTAAATACATTCGAATTACGGCATCATCTAATTTTGGTAATATTTTCTCGATCGTTATTGCCAGTGCTCTGATCCCGTTCTTTCCAATGACATCGATCCAGCTATTATTATTGAATCTGCTTTATGATTCTTTATGTCTTGTATTGCCGTGGGATCATGTCGATGTCGAGGCCTTGCGCAAACCTGTATCCTGGTCTGGAAAGACGCTTGGACGTTTTATGCGGTGTTTCGGCACGATTAGTTCTTTATTTGATCTTGCGACCTTTGCATTCTTGTTCTTTGTCTTGTGCCCTTACTTGTGCGGTGGCTATTTTAATGAACTCAATCTTCAGGATCAGGAACGATTTATTGTCCTGTTCCAAACAGGATGGTTCTTAGAATCGATGTGGACGCAGGTATTAATTCTTCATCTGCTCCGTAGTGAAAAACTACCCTTGCTGCAGAGTAGACCATCGTTACCAGTCATGTGTGTGACGATACTAGGAATCGTGTTGTTTACGGCTTTGATCTTTACACCAGTAGGTGGGGTGATAGGGTTGACATCCTTGCCTGTTTCCTATTTTGCATTTTTGATCTTTGCAGTTGCGCTTTACTTATTGCTTGTGACTATTGTCAAATGGCTCTATGTGCGCAAATATCATGAACTTGTATAATATAGAGGCATTATAATGAAGAAACACATTGGTTTTGTTAATATTGATGTCTCAACGGCTTCATGGCTCAAAGAAAACCTTCCTTGTGGGACGCTTAAAAGCGAAATCCAGAACCTAATCAATGGTGATTATTCATCTTTGATGTTAGAGATCGAAGAAGGCTGTGATGTGCAAATGAGTGGTGTTTTGAGGATCGGAGCGTTGCTCATTGATGAACGTGGGCGCCGCGTTTTGCGCGATGACGACGAAGTCTCTCTGACGCCTAAAGAATTTGATATTCTCCTGTTCCTTGCTAAAAATCGCGGAGAAGTTTTTACAAAAGAACAGATTTATCAAGCCGTATGGAAAGACGATTTTTTAATGGATGACAGTAATATTATGGCGTTTATCCGCAAATTGCGTAAGAAAATTGAACCCAACCCAGATGCTCCTGAATATATTCTTACGATCTGGGGCGTAGGATATAAATTTACAGATCATATTTCTTAACGTTGCAGTCTTACAAAAACAACTTACTAACGGCAACATCATAATCAAATTGTAGATATTACATTTTCTATTTGTGCCACTGACGGGCTAATGGGCGGCATATTTCGGCCGCCCATTAAAACTAGCGCATGCACGAATGCACTTCGTTCGGACAAGCTACACGCGTGTAAACTTACAGTTTAAAATTCCATTTTACACCCTGGTTACCCTTGGGAGATTCATTAAAATTAAGCTTGGCGGCTTGGGATAAAATGCATTTTTCATTAGGCGTACCCTTGAAAGATCCACTTACTGCAGTCAGGTTAGCGATTTTTCCAGCCGGCGTAATATCAAACTGAACTACGAGGTTTCCGTTCGTTCCACACTTTGACACAGATGCAGTTGCGTTACTAAGGACTGACTTAACATGGTTGGGAGAAAGGGGGGTACCACTTTTAGGTTTGGCTGGCGCGCTAGCCGTGGCAGCTTTCTTGGGGGGATTATTGTTTGGCACTTCTTTTCGAATGATTTCGATCATCGTTGCGATTTCTTCGTTTGAAGGATCGAGCTTCTTTGCTTCAAGGCAACTATTCAATGCTTGCGTAAACTCGCCCTCTAACCTTTGTTTCTGACATTGCCAGAACTGCGTTCTGGCTACCAGTTTAACATCTAGCTTTTCGATCATCGTTGCGATTTCTTCGTTTGAAGGATCGAGCTTCTTTGCTTCAAGGCAACTCCCCAGAGCTTGTTCTAACTGGCCATTATTCATTTCTTCTTGGCACTGTGAAAGCAGAGACATAGCTTTTTTAAGAGCTTCATCGCCCTGTCTCGAGTTTTTATTGTTTTCAGTCTGTGTTGTTTCCGTATTGCTTGTACGGCTCCAGAACAAATCCCACAAACTGCCCTCATCGTCCGAACCTGCAAATGCATTCTGACTCAACAGTAAAAGACCAAGGGATAACAAACAACTACAACGAAATGCTTTCATGAAGATCCTCCTTACGCGCTCATTATGTCAATGTTAGGAATTTGTGTTTTAATATATTATATAATATAGAATGAAGCTTTTAGTGTTAAAATATAAGCTATTACACACAATTTTATGCAAACATCTTCTTTGCATAAAATTAAGCAATTTATAAAATTTCGAGATCGTTACGTCAAGATTATAAGTGCTTTCATTGCTATCCCACGCAAAAGTTTTACTAACTGCAACAAAATGACCACTATATATAATCATTCGCTTGTTGTCTTTCGGTCGAACCTTGGGAATTCCCACGCCTGCGCTATAGGTGTGTTCGATGCATGCTATTGGCTTCGCCACGTGCACGGGCAGCTGTGAATGTCTCAAATCCAAAAAAAACTCTTTAAACGTGGTATAAATCGGCTATAGAGCAGTGCTCAAATGAATGGGCTGAGGACGTGATATGCGAAATAAAAAACCAGGAAATCTGTGGTCGGCAATTTTAGAAGGCGTTGTTGCTGGTATTGAAGAAGCTGTAGATGAGCTTTCGGCGAATAAAGATCAGGCAAACGCAGACGATTCGGAGCAATCTTCGGATGTTCACGCGAATTGTTCTACGAGCACAGTAGGCGAAAAGCCTGTTTGGGCTGCACAAGCACAGGATACAGATCAAGATGGTGCTTCTTTGAACCCAACAGGCGCGAATCGTGTGTCCACAAATCGAGAAGCTTCAGATGAGAAAGTCGGGTCGATCAAGTGCAATATTAAGATAGGCAAAGAAGGTATTAGCATTAATAACGCAAAGCTCTCGACGGTGCTCAACCATTTGGTTGATTCGCTTGTCGGAACTGTTCGAGCCAAAACGTCAGAGGGGCTGCAGAAGATTGAGTCACTCGCAGCTCGAGGTAATGCGAAAGACAGTGCGTCCGAATTAGACCAGAAGGAGAGCAGGCTGCAGTTTAGATTTCGTGGCAAAAGGCTTGTTGAAAGTTATATCGACGAAGCCTTTATAACCATTCCTGAAGGTACTGAAATTATCGGCGCAAGGGTTTTTGAGAATCACCTGGCGATCACGCATGTGAGTTTGCCTGCTAGCCTTAAGCGTATCGATAAATATGCATTTACGGGGTGCGTAAATCTTAAAAGTATCACATTTCCAGAAGGCTTGACCGAAATTGGGCATTATGCTTTTTGGGGCTGTGAGTCACTCAAAAGTATTCATTTGCCGGATAGTATAAAAAAGCTGGGTGTCGCTGCGTTTGCAGAGTGTCATGTTCTCGAAAAATTAGTCCTTCCGAGACAGCTCCGTACGGTACCGTCTGAATTGTGTGCGTGTTGTTGGTCTTTAGAAGAGGTGCGGTGGCCAGATCAGGTCGATAGTGTCGGAAAAGATGCTTTTATGCAATGTTGCACTTTTAGTTCGCCTTTAGATTATTTTGAACTAAGAGCTCATGAAGGTCTTGTAAAAGTTCATGTGGATATGGATGCCTGGTTAGTACAAAATAATGAAAATAAAGCAAATTCGCGCCTTATTGCGTGGTATATTTTAGATATTCTCCAATTTATATATGGGCATTCTGTGGATTCAGCGAGTCATCGTGATCATGCTGAGTTATTTTATACGGTGTTTCATATTGTTGGAATTATATCTAATTACGATGCATATGCTCAGTTTTTTGCACTAGAGCATCTGAGGCGAGTTTTTTGTGAGTTCGATGTACGGTGGCATCCCAATGATGACCTCGAAAAGGTTTTAATCTCGACCCTTTGTGTCATTGGCGGTACGGGGGATGATTATAGGCGTTTGGATAACGATTTGCGTTTGCATATTGAGGATATCTGTCAAGGCGATTTGGAGTGCGTTTTGGGGGATGAGTTGCAACATGAAATCACTGATCCTCAAATGCAGAGTATTCGTGATATAGTCGATAATTATATAGAAAATAATTGTAATAGTAATCCGGAGGAAATTGTACAAATCGAGAGCTATGACGAAAAAACTGGTAAATACAAAGAACCATCGGCAGATGATTTAAAACAGTATATTTTATGGCTCAAAGTTTTAGATGATCTCTCTGTTTCACCGGGGACAAGGCGTTATAATCCTAGAGTGTATCATAACGTTGCAGTAAAGAGCGGTTATTATAATTATTGGGATTTTGTCGATGTTGTTGATGGACTGATACGCGGAACGGGGCGCGAAAAGAGACGTTATTCACCGGATGATGTGTGTGAATTCAGCTCTCCGTTAGACTGGTTTGCCGCGTGGAGTAAAGAGATTGCCGAGGGTGAGCCTGTTCGAAGCAACACGTTGACGCTCGTCGTTTATAGTTATGTGAGTGAATCCGATTCATCTAAAAAATTGGGCGACGGAGAAAAAAAGGATCTGTTTATGGTGCTTGAACGCTGGCAGTCACTCGCATTGCGAGGAATACTTGAGGAATATGGGTTATCTGAGCACGTTCAGATTTGGTGTGACGGATTTGATATGATGCGGCTGCACGTTGTTTAACCATTTCGTTGACCAGTGGATGAAGGTGGGTTGAATATATCTCCTTATCCTTTTTTGGGTGGACGCGCCTATTTGCTACGCAAATACGGCGCTTTGACGCTCGCTATGGCTATGCCATACGCGAGCGTATTTTTTTGTGAGGGGCCAGGGTATACAAACAATGTAATATTTAGAACGCCACCTTTAAGCTAAACGATAAAACCGAGCCGCTTCGGTTGAAAAACTGTATAAACCGAGTGCAATGTGAAGCATTTAGGGGTGAGCTAGGCAATAAAAAAGCCCCAATGACGAGCAAAGGGGCTTAAAGTGTGGGCAGGCTAGAATAAACTAGCGAGCTGTTTCGACGGCGCGCGTTTCGCGAATGACGCAAACTTTAATGCGGCCGGGGTAGGTGAGTTCTTGTTCGATGCGGCGAGCAATGTCATGGCTAATGACACTGGCTTTTTCATCGTCGATGACCGTGGGTTCAACGAGTACACGGATTTCGCGTCCAGCTTGAATGGCGTAACATTTTTCGACGCCTTCGAAGGAGAGGCTAATTTTTTCGATATCTTCGAGTCTTTTGATGTAGGTTTCGAGGATTTCGCGTCTAGCACCAGGTCGTGCACCCGAAAGGGCGTCCGCAGCCATCGCGAGGTGAGCGTAGACAGATTCTGGTTCTTCTTCGGCATGGTGCGCGGCGACGGCATTACAGACGAGAGGGGATTCGCTGTGTTTTTTGAGGAACTCAGCACCGATGAGTGCGTGTGATCCTTCTTGTTCGTGATCCATAGCTTTGCCGATATCATGGAGGAGTCCAATACGGCGTGCGAGTTTGACGTCGAGGTCGAGTTCGGAAGCCATGATGCCACAGAGCCAACCAGCTTCGACGCTATGGAGCCAAATATTTTGGCCGTAGCTTGTACGATATTTTAGGCGACCGACCATGGTAATGATTTCGGGATCGACATTTTGTATGCCCAGTTCAAAGAAGGCTTGGTCGCCAGCTTCACGAATGCGTTCGTCGATTTCTTGTTTGACTTTGGCGACGGTCTCTTCAATGCGTCCAGGATGGATACGCCCGTCAGCGATGAGGCGTTTGAGTGTTTGAGCGGCAACTTCGCGGCGAATGGGATCAAACGCACTGATGACAACGGTTTCGGGGGTATCATCGACGATAAGATCGACGCCCGTAGCCGCTTCAATACTGCGAATATTGCGACCTTCGCGTCCGATAATACGACCTTTAACTTCGTCAGAGGGGAGATTAATTGTTCGCACGCATCGTTCAACGACGTAATCACCTGCGTAGCGCTGCATGGCGACACTAAGGATCATTTTGGAACGTTTTTCGGCTTCTTCGGAGGCATCAGCTTCGATCTGGCGAACGAGTTTAGCGGCTTCGAGCTTTGCTTCGTTCGTGATAGATTCGATGAGCATTTGTTTGGCATCATCGCAGGTAAGACCACTTACCTCTTCGAGGTGGCGTGTTGCTTCTTCGTAAGCTTCTTCGGTTTGTTTGATGCGTTTTTTAGTCTGCTTGACGGCTTTTTTGATGTTTGCTTCGACCGTTTTGAGTTCATTTTCGCGCGTGTCGAGCATTTCGGCGCGTTTATCGAGGAGTTCTTCTTTTTTAACGAGGCGTTGTTCATTTGCCGAAACGGCTTCGAGGCGACGTTTTTCTTCTTTATCGATGACTTCCTGACGTTCTAGGAGTTTTTTCTGGATCTCGATTTCAGCCTCTTTGAGTCGAGCATCAACGATTTCTTGAGCCGTAAGTTGGGCATCAGAGCGAATTTTGTCTAGTTCGCGTTGAGCAGAAGATTTTATTTCTTGAGCTTTTTGGGAAGTTTTTTGAGCTTCGCTAATTTTAGCTTTAGCTTCAGCGATGATTGAATCGGCTTCTTGCGTGGCTTGAGATCGAATACGTTCAGATTCTTTGCGAGCGCTGCCGAGGGTTTTTTCGACTTCATCTTGATAAGATTTACGTCCCCACCGCGAGCCAGCGACTGTACCGACGCCAAGACCAAGAAATGCAGTAAGGGTATGCCATAGAAGGGGTGCCATGATATTTGCCTCCGATGAGAATTAGATAAATTTATAGGATCCTATGAATTTGCAATGTTCGTGAGGGACAGAACAAAGGCATAGGATGAAAAGAACCAAAAGAAATGCGAAACTCGAATCAAAAAAAGACAGGAGTTCATTCCCTAAAGCGCGATCATGTACGAAAGCGAAGCAAGATCAGCTTATTTAAGGAAGTCGTGAGAATCCATGGCAGCGAGCAGCATTTCGAGACGGTCAGCGTGAGATTCGATGGTATGGCAACGGTCAACATCGCGAGATTCGGCAGCACGAGCGCGTTCCATAATCTGCATGAGCGCAAGGGCCATGACTTGTGGAGCACTGGTGCTTGGAGCGCTTTTGCGGATCGCGTCGATACAGTCGTTGACTTCCTTGGCCATTGATTCGAGAGTAGACGGATCTTGGTCAGTTTTGAGGGTAAGCCTTTGGCCGCCGATCATGAGAGAAACGGTGGTATAGACAGGCTGAGTAGCCTCAAGCGTAACGATGCCTTGACGATTAGCAGAAGCCGTTTGTTGCGTGGAATTTGCCATAAGAAAAGATATGCTGACGGTTGTGTTTTGAGCACAACTGGAGAATGTCTGAAGGATGCTGTTCGATACAAAAGACCAAACAACGCACCCTTATTGTAAGGCAAAGGTGTTGAAAAGGTCAAGTGCGCAATAAACGTATGCGTTTGCTTACAAAAAAAGATGATTTAGCAAAGTCGCTATTATTTACAATAAACTCAAGAGGATAATCAAAAAAAGAAAATTATCCTCTTGAATACAATTCGAAGCATGCAGAAAATTAAACCGTTATCAATAACGGCTTAGAGGCCGCCTTTAATTTTCCACGCGTCATCTTCGCGAATGATTGTGATACGATTCGTATCGTTTTTGGATTGCCAGTAAGACTGTCCTGCGATTTCATATCTAAAGTTCCAGATGTACTGGAAATCAACGTGATACTCTAGGCCTTCTTTTGTAAGCTGTTTGACTTCAATGACAAAGCGAATGTCTTTGACGCTTTGAGCGAGGTAGTCATTAAAGATCTCATCGAGGCGTTCATTGCCGTAGTCGTCCGAAAGATCATCCGTCGTTGAACCATTTTCGTAGTAGTCTTTGCTGACGAGTGATTTAAGGGTTTCGACATCGCGGTTAGTAATGGCATTTCGATAGGTTTGTACGACCTGAAGAATTTCGAAATTTTCATCCGTGTCAGGGATGGAGGATTCGGAGTCGATTGCAAAATAGTAGGGTTGTTCGAAGTCTTTTGTTTTGAGAACACCAGCACCGCATGCGCAGGTGAAAAAGGCTATAACGACAGAAATAAGTAAGAATCGAACTGTATTGAGCATTGCAAAACCGTGAACTAAAGCAGAGCGCCTAGTAGGCACAAAAAGACATATTAATTTGAAGTCAAACGCGCATAAATGCAAGTTTTTTATGCATGGATCGTCCACATTGACCTTATCATCCATCAATGGGGTAGAATCGTCCGCGTTGTTTTGGGGTAGAACGTCTAAAAAACAAAAAAAAGTCCTTTCAAAGAAGGACTTTAAGTCGAAATGACCCTCATTGGCGCTTAAAGTAGAGTTTGAGCAGCTGCAGAGAGGGTAGCGGCGTATTCGCTTGCGAATAGCCGCTCAGGGGGAGACTTCCCCCTTCAAAATAAGCATTATGCGCTGACGGCAATGCGTTTCGATTTGCGCGTCGTAAGTTTGTTGCTGACGAGTGTTTCAGCCTGTTTGAGCATGTAGTCGTCATCGACATCTTGCCAGATGAATGCGCCGATATCATGCACGTGCATGCGGCCAGTTTTCATAAGTGTGGCGATGCCTTCAGAGAGGGAGCAATCGTGGATTGGGGAGGCATCTGCAGCGGCATTGAGCGCATCAAAGAGGGTCGGAGTGCAGACAAAAAGTCCCGTATCGACAGCATTGAAGTTTGTAAGTTGTTTGCTGATCGCGGCGACGCGCCCATTATCCACGAGAACTTTTGTCGCATCATCCATATCAAAAATGGTGTTAAGCTTGTAGTCAACGCAGAGAATGGCGCCTTTTTGAGGCGGCTCGATCGTGCAGGCATCGGCGACCATGTCGGGTGCAAAGATGTGATCTGCCATGGTCAGAATAAAGTTTCCTCGGATCGCAGGTTGAGCGGCGAGTACGCTGAGACCATTGCTTTTTTTGAAGTCGGCGTTGAATTGGAAGACAAGTTTGACGGGGAGGTGAGCACAGTCACGGGTGAGCTGTTCTTCGAGCTCGTGAGCATGATAGCCAGTTACGATCACGACTTCTTCAATGCCATTCTGAACGAAAAGCTCGATGTTACGCTGAATAAGACTGACGCCACCAACGAGTTTGAGAGGCTTGATGTCATCCGGCGTTTTCGCGAGTCTGCTGCCGAGACCAGCGGCAAGAATGACAACTTGTTTGATGGAGGAAGCGTTATTCGACTTGTGTGACATTGTATTAGTAAGTTCGAGCATTATGAACCTCACTGCGCGAGCAGAGGCCGAGTTGAGCAAGATACTTGCGACAAACTGAAATTTGGAAATGTGCAGAATCATTTATCAAGCACGAATAGAATTGACTGAAAGATTCGTTCCAAAATTAGAAAATTCGAATAAAAGTATTTTAGTCTCTTGGAATGTTCCTAGAGTTTTTAGATTCGTCTAAGCCGGGAGGGTGTTTTGGGGGAGTACATAGCATTGCGTTTTTAGAAAACAACGATCAACAAAGTGCGGGACAGCGATAAAAACAAAAAAAGCCGTCCAGGGAGGACGGCTTTGGATTAGGCAGACTGGAGATTACTTATCTTCTTCAGCATAGTAATCGAGGCCAGTGATGATGTCTTCGCCCATGATGTAGCGAAGCGTATTTTTGTAGCGAAGTTTCTGGTCGAAGAGGTCGTGTTCGGGGTAGAGGCCTTCGCGGACTTCGGGGCTCTTGAAGAAGAGAGCCATCCATTCCTGGATACCGTAGAAGCTGCAACGCTGAGCGAGGTCGATGCTGAGGGCGATATCGAGGGCGACAGGGGCAGCGAGGATGGAGTCACGGCAGAGGAAGTTGACCTTGATCTGCATGGGGTAGCCGAGCCAACCGAAGATGTCGAGGTTATCCCAGCCTTCTTTGGCATCGCCGCGGGGAGGATAGTACTCGATGCGGACTTTGTGGAAGATGTTGCCATAGAGGTCAGGATAGAGGTTTTTGTCGAGGATGTGGTCGATAACGGAGAGTTTGGAAACTTCTTTCGTTTTGAACGAACCGGGGTCGTTGAGGACTTCACCATCGCGGTTGCCGAGGATGTTGGTGGAGAACCAGCCATTGAGGCCGAGGCAACGGGTTTTGAGACCCGGAGCGAGGATGGTTTTCATCAAGGTCTGTCCCGTTTTGAAGTCTTTACCCATGATGGCGACTTTTTCACGGAGAGCGAGTTTGATGATTGCAGGAACGTCGACCGTGAGGTTAGGTGCACCGTTGGCATAAGGGATGTGGCTCATGATGGCGGCGTAAGCGTAGATCATGGACGGGCTGATACGGGGATCGTTGTCGATCATGGCCTTTTCGAAGGCTTCGATGGACTGATGGCAATCGTCGATCGGGGTATAGCATTCGGTGGAACCGCACCACAACATAAGCATACGGGAGCAGTTGTTGTCCGCTTTGAACTTGGCAATATCGGCCATAACCTGTTTGGCGAGTTCCATTTTGTTCGCGGCTTTTTTGCAGTGTTTCACTTCGATGTTGTGGCAGTAGTCAACGTCGAAAACAGCATCCATCGGTTTGAGGGCTTCGAGCTGATCACGAACGGGATCGAGGTCTTTGTCTTCGAGAACTGCGGAACGCTTGCAGACTTCGTAAGCATTTTCACCGTGAACGTCCCAGGCACCAAAGACGATGTCTTTGAGGTCAGCAAACTGGACGAATTCCTTGATGAGGGGGTTACGGGAATCTTTGTCACGGCCAAGACGGATGTGACCCATCTGGGTGATGGAGCCCGCAGGAACGCCATGGCCTTTGACGAGGTCATAAACGCCAGCGATAAGGGTCGTGGAGACAGCACCAAGACCAGGAATAAGAATACCAAGTTTACCAGTTGCAGGTTGAACTACAGGTTTGCTCATGATGTTTTGCCTTTATCTATAGAAATGTGCCGTCCTACCAACGGACAGCGATGAAACAGGTCGTCGAAACTGAGACGATCAAAACGGCCTTTGTTACACAGCCAAAATTATGCCAATTGTCTAAAAAATGCAAACCTGAATGATTTAGCCTTTTAGGCGAAGATATTGGTCTTCGATGGGGTAAAAAACGTGGTGCGTTTGAAAAATTGGTAAAACGTTACACCAGTTTTTACTCGAATTTCCCAAATTGGATAAAACGTCTACCAAAATGTCATCATCAAGGGGGAAAAGCGCTTCTGTTTATCGTCATCTTCACCGAAGGTGGGGTAGCGTTTTACCAAAGGATGGGTTGTGTGGGGGAAGTCGGAAAATTGTCAATCCAAATGCATATTTGAGTAAACCATTTCCGGTGTCTTCCAACCAAGTACTTTTCGAGGTCTCTGATTAATTTCATTACAGACACGTTTGATATAGCTGTCAGAGACCTTAGTAAA
>JAZRWH010000080.1:0-4581 GCA_045599585.1 Myxococcota bacterium | reverse complement strand
TAGCACTTCCCTTTCGTTTAACGTAAAATGAGCAAATGATCGCATCAAACCTCCGTATGTGTAGTTATGCAAAATCATCATACACCGGATTGATGCGGTCCTTCTTCATTTTTATGCATTTGAAACGATAATCTACCGACTTCCCCCACCCAAGGACATTGTATGCGTGGGATGGACATCAATATTCAAGGAATATTGGTTATTGATATTCAATGCCAGTCAACAACAAATCGAAGGCACCGATCCCTGTAGTGACGACGAATCGTACAGGTGTTTGGCCTTCGTCATCGGCGAACCAAGCTGTAGCCAGTTCGTATTCTTCGACTTGAATTTCGCGCGATGGTTCAATGAAAAGGCCAGCCAGTGCGCCGAGTGGAGCATCTGCTTCGCTGCGTTCGCGGTAGAGTTTGACGCGTTTGCAGTGAAAAAAGCCGAGCTCAGTCCAGACGTCTTCTTCGCCGTCGAGCTCGAGGCTGACGCGGTTGAGCGTCCATCCGTCAAAAGTGTACCACGTGTATTTGACGCCTTTTTCATATTTATTTTGGCGTGCGTGATAGACCCAAGCAATGGAGTCCATCGTCCCAGGTGCTAAGAGGTAATCGCGTTTTGAGGTTTTATTTTTATAGTCGCGTTCGACGGAAGCGGAGGATTCTTCAGGCCAGAACCAGACTCTAAAAGAGCGGTCACGATCTGTTTCGTTAAGGTGTTTGTAGCTATAGATCGTTTCCCAGGTATCGGGTTTGATATAAGCTTCGACGTGATCATCGATTTTTGCGACGAGTCGGGCGAGTGCGACACTGGAGGCATCTCCCGAGATGGGAATAAAAGGCGTGCCGTCAGCCATGACCTGCTCATGTCCAACTTCGAGATGGGCTTGCGCAACGACGGCTTTAGTTGCGACGTGGCGCGCATTAAAATAGAGTTTTTCGCCCATATAAGGGAACGTTCCGCGGGTTTTATTGAGCGCAGTACTCTGAATGCTGTCTTCCATGAGGCCTTTGGGGGCAGTGGTTGCACAGGCAGAAAGAAGAAGCGCGAGGCAGAACATAAGAATGGCAATGAAAAGTGAGCGACGAGGCATGGCTTTAATATATAAGTAAGAGTTGATAGAATATAATTAATCAATGCTCGAATTGCTGAAAGGAAAACCAAAATCGCAAATACGAGCATTGAATAATAATTATAGCAATGCGGATTCTAAGCAGTTACTTAATGAGTGTATGCATGGAATCGGCCATACGCTTAACGCGTTCGGGGTCGACGATGTTTGAGACTTTGCCGTCGACTTTGAGAGAAGTTCCGACGATCGCGCCTTTGATGAACGAGCTGTAATTAGCGAGTGTTTCGGCTTTAGTACCGGAACCGAGGAGAACAGGTTTTCCGTCGGCAGCTTTGAAGACTTCTTCAAGGATACGGCGATCGACGGGTTCGCCAGTGCCGGAGCCTGTGACGATGACAGCGTCAGCGCAACCGCGAAGGAGCGTATCTTTGGTAGAATCTGTTGCATTCGTGGGTGCGAGGGGGGATGCGTGTTTGACGAGAACATCCGCGAGTATGGCGATGTGGTTGGCACCGAGCTGTTGGCGATAGGTGAGGGCTTCGTAGGCACAGCCTTCAATCACGCCCTGATCCGTGACATAGGCGCCCGAAAGAACGTTGACCCGGATGAACTGTGCTCCGACGGCGACGGCGATACCGAGGGCTGCGATTGCATCGTTGCGCAGGCAGTTGATACCCAAAACGGCATCGGGGTAGGCTTTGCGAATTTCGTGTGCAATAATGGACATGAACGCGAGATGGTGCGCCGGCATGGGTTGTTCACGCGTGCCTTTAGGGAAGGGGGTTGATCCGAAGTTTTCAATAATGGTAGCATCAACGCCGTTTTCGATGAGTGCTTTTGCATCGTTTAAGGCGAACTTGATGATATCGTCAAGACTACGACCATCGTAGCACGGATCCCCAGGAAGAGCGGGAAGATGAACGACACCAATAAGACCTTTAGGCGACCATTTTTGCATAATAAACTCCTTTAGACGTGGAATGAATGGCGTTCGGCCCAACTCACGCGTTGTTTTCACAGGCCAAATAGGTCTTTAACACGACATGGTATTTGGGATCGAACTGAAGAAAAGGAAGATCGATAGGCATTTCTCTAAGTTGAGAATATTTGAACGAATCAGGCAGTTGGCTCCAAATGGCGTTGAGTCGCCGAATTATTCGGAGAAATTCGGGCACGAGTTCAGCGCCTTTTTCGTCGTTGGCAAGAGCTGCTGCGATGGGACGCAAGTGTTTGATCGCATAACGCACGAAATAGGCTACAAATCGGTTTGCCAGCGTGTCGTCGAATCGGACGATGCGACGGTCATAGACGTTTAGAAAGCGCCACTTTTCACCACGGTGTTTGAAGTGTGCCATGCGCTCCGAAATCGCTAAACTGCCGGGCTGTGTTGCAGAAAGTCCCAACAGTGAAGCTTCCATGGACTGCGCCTGTCCCACGCCAACGTAAGGAGTTTCGACGCGCAGCTCTTGCTGCGGATTGTCGACGATACCCTGCAGTGCGATCCATAGGGCGCGTGCAGAAAAGAGGTCTAACAATTGTTCAGCGTGTTCGACGAGTTCAGTCATATGAGATTCAAATGATGAAGAAGATGCGCCCTGAGCAAACTTGCTAGTCGTTCAAGGCGCTCGTTCCTCCATCTTAAATATATTAATGTTATTAATTTGAGATTAATTGATTTTACAACGATAATTATATAATTTAAAAATAGATTATATAATGTCGATTAGATGTAAAATTAGAAGAATGACGCCAGACCTGTTTCGAGGAGTTGGCGCGTCATGCGAAAGAGCTTATCTGCTGTGAGTGGGTAGGCTGCGCGCTCAAGGGACATGCGCTTAAGCACTGAGGGTAGCTGTTTTGCCTCGAGGATGTCTGCGACGAGCTCCGAAGCTGTATTGTGTAGCTCCGAAAGATCTGTTTTACCTGTAATTGCGTAGGCCAAAAAGACGGGTAAGATTGCGCCAAGCTTGTCTTCACCGCCGCGTAGTTTGGGAAGTACTTTGCTAACCATGCAAAAATCTCCGCAAGAACTCCAATTTCCTTGTGCTTGTTCGATAAATGAAAGAATTTCGTGCACAGTACGGTAGCCAAAATGGAGGTTTTCGGGGCGAAGAATGCGGTGCATCGTGCGAAGAGCATTGCGTGCGTCGTCGTATCCTTTCCAGTTGGTGCAGACACCGTCGTAATCCATGTCGTTGAATTCCATGACAAAAGCACGGTCAAGGACTTTAGGCGAGAATGAGAACGTTGTTTCGTCGACGTTGACGGTGCCAATGATCGTAAGGTTTGGAGTAAATGAAATGCGCGGTGGAACGATGCGGTGCCAGTCAGCGCCGTTGATCACATCGTCGAGCTTAACAGCCATCTTTTCGAGCATCATGCCGGCATTTCCAGCAGCGAGATAGTGGTATGCGCGTGCCCAAGATTTATCCATTTTGCCGACGAAAAGTTGCTCATGAACGCTTTCGGCTTTGCCTGTCTCACATTGAGGTGCCGAAACAGTCCATAACGGCCTATTGAACGGGTGAATACTCGATAATTCGCCAATCTTGATACGATCATCGTTAATCGTCGTGGGACATTCCATGAGACTCAAAATATCGGCAAGGTAGTATTCTACGCGTGCGAGATTGAGCTCATCAAGAATGATAAAATGGCGTGGCGCCTCAGCACCATAGGCCAAAAATTCGAGATAGGCATGCATGGCAACGATCGTAGCTTGCGTCGGATAATATAGACCCGTGAGCGGATTGTAATATCCCCAAATCTTTTGCGGATCAGTCCAGTCTGGGCGAACGGGTAAAAAAGCAACGCGGTATTTGAGGACATCGTCCATGCCGGAGGCTGCTAGTTCTTCTCGCGCTAAGATATCTTCGGGTTCGCGAATATCGATAAAAGCGTCACCATCATTGCCTTCGAGTTCAGGTGCAATGCCAGAATTGACGAGTGCTGCTCGGAATCCCTGTGCCGTCGCTTGATCAGCGTAGGGTTTGCCCGAAAACTTGCCGTCTCGAAGTGTTCCTGCCGCAATGCCGGTTGCCAAGCGTCGAGCCAACTGCGTTTTGCCCGATCCGCTTATGCCCGAAAGAAGCATAAAAGGCTTCGTTACCAGCGCCGTTACCAGCGATTGAACCACACCACGTCTCTCTCTTATCATAAATCTCCTCACAAAAAAGGCTCGCCGAAGCGCACAAATCCGCTGCCCTTCTAACACACTTTTACGCGTGCGTTTTGATATTTTATGCATCGTATCTTTAGGAGCCTCTCAACGAGCGTGTCCTCGCGCACGAAGACTCATGCCAAAGGATAGACGCAACGCTATGGCCTTGTTTGGCAAGTGGTGCATCCGTAGAGGTGCGCTCGTGGCTTGGCTTTTTTGAGGAGGGGGAAGTCGGAAAATTGTCAATCCAAATGCATATTTGAGTAAACCATTTCCGGTGTCTTCCAACCAAGTACTTTTCGAGGTCTCTGATTAATTTCATTACAGACACGTTTGATATAGCTGTCAGAGACCTTAGTAA
>JAZRWH010000079.1:0-34769 GCA_045599585.1 Myxococcota bacterium | reverse complement strand
TTGGAATAACAGAAGAATCTGTTCAACCAACGGCGGACTCCCCCCAATGGTCAAAAGGAAAATGTTCTATGCCGCTCAGGAAAGAGTGGCTTAATTCAAAACCTTGTTAAAAATGTGTCAACCATTTTTGACAATTTCATTCTGCTTGCAGGTGCCATAAGAAACTACGCCATCATAAAATCCTACACACGATTCTCCTTTATGAGTATATTCGTTGCAAGGATCGCAATATGGCCAAGTAGTATAATTAAAGCAGCCCTGATTCTTAGAACATGTATTTGTACCACAAGAAACTGGATTAGCTATACACTTGCCATTAATTTTTGTAAAATTAACATTACACTCGTCTTTTTTAGAGCATGTTTTATATATTAAATCATTAACATTATATTCTAAGCAACTACTATTTCCTTTACAATCGCTATCCGATTGACAACTAGGCAAAATACAAGCTTTGTGGTCAGCCGTTAACTCATAGCCATTTTGACAACTGTCGGCAATACACTCCCCGTCTGACGTACATACTGCATTACCGTGAGTGATAGAGCAGAATTTCCCATGCATACCACAATTATCAATAGTATTATCTTCACAAACACTTCCAAACAAATGATATCCATTATTACAATTAACTGGTATACATTTGGGAATTTCTAAACTCGTTTCACACATAAAATTCCCAGTAGAATTAAGACAAGAAACGCCATGCGTGCCGCAATTTAATTCATCATCTTTTTCACATTCAAGTTCATACTGATGATAACCTTTTGCACAAGATTGCAATTTACAAATACCGTCAACACATGCCATCATTGCATTTTCTTTCATGCAATTTGTTCTATCCTTACCACAATATTCTAAGGAATCAGCTTCGCAACCGTTTTCGATAAGATGTGTCCCAATTGGGCAAGTAAATGTGCATTCACCATTCACGCAATCAATGTTACTAGCTTCAGGTATTTATAAACAGTTCTTTATTTTATCGTTACTAGCATTGTTTTTTATCGCGCATTTTTCTACAGAATTGACTTCGCATCCCCAAAATTTTCCCTTATCATCATATCGTATATGAGAATTCTCAGGACATTCTGTTGCAACACATTCTCCGTTTACGCACTTAGCACCATCTTTTGTGCAGTCGAGACAATCAGGTCCACAATAATTATTATAACTAGAATCTGCGTCTTTAATACAAATACCATACCAATTACATTGATCAACATTACAGTTATTATCCTGCTTGCAACCTATATTAGCATCGCAATAATCACCAACATGGCAATTATTCCCACACGCCCGACAATTACTGGTACTATGGTTAGTGTCTATACAATTCGGTTCAAACTCGCTACCACAGTTAGTGATATTTATACTATTATTTTGTGATTTTTCACAAGTAAATGTGCATCTATTGGTCTTAGAATTTTCATCCCACGCACATTTACCAGTAGGCGAAGCACCAACATATGTTGCATCTACACAGTTATTGCCACATTTTCCACAATTATGATCATCATTAGCTGGAATACATTTAGGTAAGCCCTTATCATCGTAACAATAATTATCATCACCTTTACAACCAATCAAAACACATCCATATCCGCCATCTGCTTTGATCTGACAATTATATTCGCCATTCGTTAAATTCTTGCAATTTACACCCTCAATTTCATTTATTTTTGCACCACAAGTCTCATTATTTGCTGGATTAACACAAATAGTCTTTCCATTTTCATATTTTGTCACATACCCGTTTATACAAACACATCGATAAGCCTCCCCTGCCGTATCAAATTGACATTCCGAATGCTCTGGACACTTAATGGGAGCACTACATGAGCTTGAGGTGATACCACAAGACTCATTACTTGAAGGATTCTTACAAGAAACAATACCGTCTTTTTCACATATAACCAAATCTTCAGAACAAGTACACACTCCATTATTACAGGCCGCATCATCTATACACTTTTTACTGTGCGTTTTATCAACGAACCCGTTTTGGCAAGCTATACCACACGTTTTTTCATCATTTGGTGTTATACATACTTGTGTTATTGTTTCACCTTCTTCAGTTTCATCGTTAACCAAATCTTTACATGCAATCGAAACAGAATCACACTGGATAATTACCTGCACAGGAATCCCACAATGAACTTTAGCCGGAGGATTATTCACATCGATTGGCGTATTATTTTCGTCTAAACAGCTATATTCAGCGGGACATAGGTTATGATTAAAAGCGTCTTCCATCGATTTAAACGCCTTAGTCTCCTCAAAATCTGTATCCTTAACATCAGGATCACACGTATATTTTCCATTATTTTTATCATATGAACACAAAGTCAAAACATTATTATCTTTGTCTCTGAATTCAATTGCATCCAAGTACCCATCCTTATTTTGACAAGCTGAAACAACAGCTTGACTACCATCGTCGTCGACAAATTGATCATATGAAGATGAATCCCATTTACAGCCATTGGCTGAGAGAGAAATTAAACTTATTGTCAGAGCTGAGATAACGTGTTTAGATAATTTCATTGTTATCACCATATTAAATGCAAAAAAAAGAGCTTGAGAAAACAGAAAAGTCCTCGATTGGTTAAGATCTCTGCTAAAACAGAAATTACCCCTATGCTAAATAATAACACAACTGCAGTAATCACAAAATTATATATGTTTCATGTGTTTACTAGTATTTGATTCTAACGATACACAATATTTGGAAGAGATGCAGCGTTATGCCCCCCAGCCAGAATAACAGCCCAGCCGGCCGTATACAATAGGCCGGCCGCGAAGGCGTATCGGCGGCAGCCGATAGCCGAAGCCCCGCCACGATTTCTATCAATAACTTTTTGATTGAATTTATTTTAATTTTCAAAAAAGCCAAGACTTATGGCCGCATTTTTGCTTTAAAATGAACTAGGTGTATTTTTAGCCTGTATGGCTTTTCTGTACCGCCCAAAGCGGTGCCGCCCAAAGGAGTATTACTATGAAAAAAATTGCCTGGATGCTTGGCGCATTTCTTTGCCTCGCACCGATAACTTCATTCGCCCAAACGGGTTCAACAAACACCGAAAACAGCCAGTCACAAACGCGTGAAGCGAACGATCCCAACAAAATGCTGCCGCAAGAGATCGAACAGCGTCTCAATGGGCTGCGTTCGGATCCTGATCCCGATCAGCTCGTCAGAGACGCGCATTACTGGGTTTCTAATGAAAATGCACACTATGTCTGGTATCCATACATCAAAGACCAAGGCGGTGTATTTTCGGGCGTAGGTACGGATCAGATTTATCTCCTTGCCGGTTGGGCCAACGCTTCTATCATCATTCCAATGGATTTTGATAAACAGATTCGCAACCTCCATTTCGCCTATGGTGCAGCCTTTATGGCTTCTGAAACAATCGATGAATTCAGAACGTATTGGAAAGCTGAGAATGCTGAAAAAATGCGTGCAGCCCTCGACAAGTATTTCCCCACGGAAGCAGATGCTGCCATGAAAGCCTGGAAAATTGGCGCAAAAGAAGTGAACGGCCGCTTCAACCGTGTTGTTAAAAAATACCGCAGTCTCACAACGCAACTTCAAGATCTCGCCAAAACGGATCCCAAACAATACGCAAATAACGCAAAGATTTTCACCTATGAAATTCCAACGTTCCTCACGGATTCGACGCAGTACAACCGCATTCGCACGTTGTGGCTCAATCATCGTGTGTTCCCGATTTGCGGAGACCTCACGGGCGACACTGCCATGACTGATATTGCAAAGGCCTTAAAAGATTCTGGATTAAAGATGAAATTCCTCTATCCATCAAATGCTGAGCATTATTTCGAATATGGCGCAAACTTCCGTCGAAATATTATCGATATGCCCTTTGAAGAAAACGGCATGATCCTTCGTACACGTCAGATGTCGTTCCTTGGACTTCCTGAAGAAGGAGACTATCATTATAATATGCAATCTCCGGCAAACTTCAAACTCTGGCTACAAACGACGCGCATAAAAGAACAAAAAGAAATGCTCCGTAAGCGTACGGCGACCAGCACCACAGGTCTTTCGTACTTTGAATACGAACCGACGCCATCCAAAAAGCCTCCCCAAATTTCGCCTTCAGTAAATTAAGAGCATCTTAAGCTGTCGCATAACGCGACAGCTTTTTTTGTATCATCTTTACGACAAATTTTGCGTCATATAAATGATACAAAAAAAGCCCCAATTTGAATTAAACTGGAGCTTATAATAATAACCTTCGTACAAAAATTAAGCTTTAGAAATACTGAGCTGCATCGACATAGCTTCGGAGATCAGAAGGAAGTTTAAACCAACGATCCGGTTCATATTTCAGTGTGGTTTTAAGCCAACGTAAGCCTTCATTTCGCTGATCAAGTCGATAAACGCAAAGCATGCCGAGGTTATGCATACAAACAACGGCACTAGGATTCAACGCAAGTGCTTTGCGGTAAGCATCAGCCGCTTCGCTGTAGCGTTCCATTTTTTCGAGCAGCACGCCACGATTAGACCATGCTTCAGGGAATTTGTCATTTGTTTCAATCGCCTGATCGAAGAACTGGAGTGCCTCATCGTAATTTTTGTTAATCATAGAAGCGGTACCACGATTTACGAGACCGCGCGCTGTTTCGCCCTGCGCAATAAAGGCCAAACCACGTCCATCCCAAACGCGAGCATTATTTTTATCCGTCTTAAAAACGGCTTCGAAAGCATCGAGCGCATCTTTGTTTTTACCAACAGCAAGCTGCATATAGCCGAGACTAATTTTGCAATCAATGTCGTCAGATTTTTGACGAAGTGCAGCTTTATAGCCATCGATCGCTTCATTATATTTATTATTTGCAGCGAGTATGTTGGCGCGTTCGCGAAGAGAGTCGAAATCCGTCGCTTTAAATTCTAAGGATTTATCGATGTACTGCGTTGCTAGGTCGAAATTTTTAGCTTTACGAGCGATGATAGCGCGTTCGCGCCAAAGCTCTGCGTCTTGGGGAGAGACCTCGATCGCCTGCATAATGCAACCATCTGCTTTGTCATATTTTTCAAGACTGCTCATAAGTTGCGCAGCTTTGATCCAAGTACGAACGTGTTTAGGATCAATACTAAGAATTCTTTTATACAAAGCCATCGCCTCTTTTTCTTCGTGACGATCGACCATAATTCTAGCTTTATTGTTTAGAGCTAAAATAAAATTTGGATTTATGGAGAGGACTTCGTCAAGAACTACAAGGCAATCGTCGGGACGGTTAAGTTTATATAATACGACGCCAAATTCTACTTTGAGCTCGATATTTGTAGGATCGAGTTCAATACACTCTTTAAAAGCGGCAATAGCTTCTTCTGCATGACCGGAGTCAAGCATCGACCAACCTTTTTGTTTCATTCTAGAAACGCGTGAAGTATCAACCATTTTAATCCTCTCGAGAATTATTGTACAACAGAGCAACACTCTGTTTTGTAAAACAAATATATTGTCAAATCGAAGGGGTAGCGGCGTATTCCCTGAGGGAATAGCCGCTCAGGGGAAGGCATTCCCCTCCAAGATCACGAATATAAAGATAAAATGCATTACAGCGCTTATATAATTGATAATATAAACGCTGCAATAGAAATGGATCATTTAGAAAAAGACATTTTAGAAGTTCGGTGATTAATCGCGATCCATGGGTTCGCCATTATTATTGAACTCCATATCTCCTCGTCGTCTTCGGCCTTCGTCGCGAGCGATATCGCCTTCGACGCGATCGAGCTGAGCGCGACGGCCAGGGCCACGTCTTGGCAAATCGCCTGTAGAAGCACCTTCACGTGGATTATCCCCAAAAGCGCGGGATGCACGACCGCCGTTAGGTCGATTGCGAAGCGGGTCGTCAGAACCACGGTTGATTCGGCGTTTTGGCTTATCTTCCTCAATCTCGGCTGGTGTACCAGGCGCGGGCTCAGGAGGAAGTTCAGGTTTTTCTACTTTTTTCTTTTCTTCAGCAGGTTTTTTTTCAGCCTTTTTAGGTTTTTCGGGATCTGGCGTTTCTTTTTTCTCTGTTTTTTTAGCAACAGCAGGTTTTTCGACGGGAATCGGAGTACCGCAATCCATTTTTGGTTTTTTGGAAGGGCCTGTCACTTTAAGTTCAATCGAACCGTCATCCTGTCGACGGCAAGCTTGGTAAATGACGTACATTTCATTTTCAGCCAACCATTCTTCAGAGGGAAGGATCTTAGCCTTGAGGTTAAAACGAGCGCCCGGGGTACCATTTGCTTTAAACTCTATGCTGCCCGAAAGATCGATTTGAATATCAGGGCCAGTAGACACAAAGCTATTGATGGTCAATTTATGCTCGCTCATCTCCATGTCACCGGTGATATCACCGATGATCATGAAGGGAAGATCAAAGAATGGCAGCGGCCCAAAATTCTTGATTCGCTTAGGACAAACGGCCGTTCCTTCACTCGAGACGTTTACAGTAAGCATTGCAACCGAAGTTTTTGAACCATTCTTTTGCAAAACGGCGTTTGCATCAAAGCTAAGTTCACCAAAGACTTGCGTACGCATCATGTTGGAGAGAATCGTCAAGTTCTCAAGAGCGAGGTCTTTACCTTTAGCTTCGATATTAATCGTCTGTTTTTTCGGAGATTTATTTTTTGCTGATTTATTCTTTGCAGAACCTTTTTCAGTTTTTTTGTTATCAGTTTCCTGCTCGGAGCCTGCATTATCAGCGGATTGATCTTTATCTTCTGCTTTATCTTTGTCTGTTTTATCAGACTTAGGCCCAGAAGAAGTTTTCGTTTTAAACGAGCCGTCAATCACCCCCTTATCGATAGAGATTTTAAACGAGCCGTTTGGATTACCGCCGATTGTAGAAAAAACAGAAGGATTGACAAAAATTTCATCGATCGTAAAGGGCTCAATGTCCACCGCAGCGGAGCAGAAATAGCCTTTATAATCGCCTTCTTTGACATCAGATTTTGAATCGACTTTTTCTTGTTCAGTCGGAGTGAGTGTAATACTTTTTAAAGTTACATTCAAAAGCGGACTGACCTTGAGAGAATCAATTTTGACGGTCTGTTTATTACTAAGTTGTTTAGCAATGAGCTGTTCAGCGTAGTGTTTCGTCGAATCCAAAGGGAACACCACGACGAATGCGATTGCAAAAACAACGATAAATAAAAGGACTAAACCAAGTCCAACAAGGAGTTTACGCTGCATTTTGCTCCTTGAGTCGATACGACATAAATTTAAGGGTTACTTTCACTTTTGTTTCCGAAGTTTGAGCACTTCCGTTGCGGTCAATTTTTAGGTAGTGGAGATAAATTGGCGCATCAATCTTATGAACTTCAACGAGGTACTCCATAAATTTTTTGTAGTCCACGTTTTTAAAAGTGAGTTCTATTTCGATTTCTTCAGCCCCGGATTCTTCATCAATCTTTCGAGCATCGTGCGTATTTGATTGAAAGTCGATATCGAGGTTGCTAGCGAGTGCTGTAATTTTGCTGTCAATTTTTGAATCTGCAGCCAAAAGTTTTTTGCGAATATCTTCTTTCTGCTTTGTATTCAACTGATATTCAGTTCGCGTTTCAGAGATGTATTCCAAAGCCTTGCGAAACTCGTTCGATTCTTTCATCGATCGATCTATACTGGCATTCACCGATCGGAAAGTGAAGAATAGAACAGCGAACAGAACAACGACCCCAAAGCCGATCATAACGAGAACATCACGCAAGGTGAGATTTTCGATCTTCTCCATTAAGGATTCTTTGAATTCCAAACTATTCACTCGCGGTCCCTCCAGATTTACATTTACTGGCATTTACACGGAAGTTGCTAAAACTGACCTTCTCTTTTTGTTTGTTTGTTTTAGGATTCGGGATGTCATCTTCAAAGCACTCATAGGATTCGAGAAGCTTAATGAACTGGGGTAAAGAGTCATCTCCCGAAACGTCACCTCTAAAAGTAACGATGGACAATACCGTGTTGATTTCTATTTGCTCAAATTCAATATCAATACCGGTCATACCGTTTGTGATTTCATTTGAAAGCCAAACGTAATGATCGAAGGCCGTTTTTGTCGGAATGAAGGAATAGCCTGCACTCTTTTTTACTTCATTCTGAATTTCTTTGAGTTTAACAATTTTTTTACCGAAAACTTCCTCGGTCGATTTTTCGAGTGCAACCTTCAGCTGATCATGTTCGGCGTTTACTGCTTTCACTTTCGTTACGAGCATGAACACGAAAGCAATAATCAACAAAAGGACGATTGAGGCGATGACCCAACAATTATCTTTAAGGTACTCGAGACTTCCTTTGTGGGCAAGATCACCTCGACGGAGGTTAAGAGAGCAGGGCGATTTAGCATTATTTGCAGCAGAAATCGCTGCGCAGATGGCAGAAAGCGAGAATGCATCATCCTGCGTCGTAACACCGTTTGGAAGAATACTAGCATTCACGAGGGGGAGCTCACGTGTCGCAGGTAGTCCCATATTGGTTGAAAACCACTCGACAAGGCCAGGAAGCTTTGATCCGCTACCTGTAAAGTAGAGCATCGTAGGATCTTTACGAGCGGTGGCGGCATAGCGCATGAGACTTTGGTTGACGCCCGAAAACAGCATGGTCATGCCTTGTGCACAGACCTGAGACAACCGGCGGCAATCTACGGCTTCGTTCGGCATGATCAAACCATTACTCACGAACGCGTTATACGTTGCCTCTTCTTGCCCTGGCATTGCGATAAAACCGGAAGAGGTTTTTAGTTCTTCCGCCTCTTCTTCAGCAATTTCAAAAGCCTGAGAAATTGCTTCCGTGACACGTTGGCTACCAAGTTTAAAGGCGCGCGTCATGACAATTTTACCGCCTTCGATGACAGAAAGTGTAGCCTTTTGAGCGCCGATATCGAGAAGAGCAACAGGACTTTCTGGAAAATTTAAAACGGTAGAAAGTGCTGCTGGCAAAGCCTGAAGTTCTGGCACAATAAGGTGTGGTTCCAAACGCTGTGCTTTGAGAAGTTCGATTGAACGTTTCAAACTCTCTTTTGAATAACTCACAACGAAAACGTCGTATCCACCCTCTGCGTCTTCCTCTGAAGATGATTTAACATACTCACCAACTTCGAAGGATAGCTGGTTGTCGTCATCCTTTTTCCAGATCTCCGACATCGTTTCGGGAAGAACCTTTTCGATGACGCGCGGATCATTGAACTGAAGCATCTGATGAGCAGTCAACGTTTGCGTCGAGTCAACAACCTGACCGATCAACAGTCCAGAGGCTTGAACCTGGGCAAAAATGCTTGTTGCGATCTCCTGAAGCGCCAATGCACAAGAAGACTCATCCTGCTGCAATCGATGTGAAAAAATGGCATCGACCTGCGTCTTTTGCTCATCAACCGTACACAATGCTGCATGAACGGCATAAGAGCCTATTTCTAATCCTAGTGTTTTGTGAGTCGCCATATCGAATGAATGCTATATCTGTTTAAATCTGTTTCTATTTCAGCACAACCTCATGCCTTCGGTTTTACGCGATGCATTGATCGTCTCGCTTACCAATAATACTAATATTCTCGCCAATAAAGAAATTTGCCGCCTGTCGTATTAAAATCAACGACTGCAGATATTTTCCGCTGCGTTCCGCCGTACTCTCCCACCGCTGTGATACGGAAAATACGCGGACTAGCGGTCGTTATGCCGGCGAATAATTGGGTCGTGTTGAACGTCAAGTTTGAGATTCCCAACGTCGCTGCATTGACTGACTTGATATTCTCGCCAAACGTGAGGTACGCTGTTGGTGAATAAATGATAAATTTGGGAATCAATTCTGGATCCGTAACAATTGCCTGAAGGACTTTATTAAATTCGGCTACATTACGAAATGGAACAATCGAACCATTACCGGTGACTCCGTTAATGACAGCTTTTTCTCCTTGAACCGTATATAAGTACAGCAGGTTCATGGGATTCGAAGCAAACTGCTGATAGCCCTCCAAAACCATAGCCAATCCAAAGATCTGAGAGCCTATGTTTTGATCAGAGCAAGCCCAAAGACGATTCTCATTTTTGGATCCGGTTGAATCTTCAACGGAGTTGCAGAGGGCTGCGTACATAACTTTTGCTGACGCTAGGTTAACGTTTACTTTTTCTACAGGATAAACGGTTAGCGTTTCGCCGAAGGCTTCCATAAAATCATCATTGAAACCTGCCACCTGATAAAGCTCATCGAGCGTCGTATACTTTGCGTTTTTAACCTTATACTTTTTGCCGATGTGATTATAGGGAGATGCCTCGTCACCCACAGGATCCTGCACGATGCATTCCTCGTTAATATCCGTCCTTTCGCTGTCAGCATCGATCCAATCGATCATATTTGCGAGCAATTCCATTCGGCCAGGACGTACTTCTTCAGCGTTAGAAAGATTGAAAATTTTGTCGTACTGGTGTCCTGCCATCATCATGCAGAACTCGTATAAATCTTTTTGCGATATACCATTGCTAAATTTATTAATATTAAGTCGGCCGGCTTCGGGTTCCACCTTTATATTAAAATCACCAGACTCTTCGCCCATGGCACTAATGCCCGCGGCCTGAAGATCGTAGCTAGCGATACTTTGTTCGGCACCTGGTACATCGACTGAAATGACACCCGTCTTAAACGGTTTCATCAACAGGTCCATAATGGAATACATCTGAAAATTCGACTTTTTCAGACGCTCTCCCATAAAACCGCCGGACTCTAATTCGTACTGGTATGTCAGCATTAAGCGACCGAGGTTCAACGCTGATTTCGCTTTATAATAAGCTTTTAATTCGTCTCTAACATTGGACGAAATCATAAAGCTTACCTGACTATTCATCAAACTGGAAACAACTGTAGCGCTCATAATGATGATGTATGTCATTACAAGTAGAATAGCGACGCCACGGTTTGATTTTACAGAACGATTGGCTATCGGTCGATCCAGTGTTTGCCAAAACTTGGCACAGATGCGGCCAACGCGCACAAATACTGATGGTTTGCTGCTTTTGCGCATTAGAACTCCAGTGCCTCCGTCAGATGTATCTGTGCCTGTGTCGTAATGAGGAGCGATTTACCTGTTCCCATGGGATCGTCAATTTCGATCTCAATCTTAACACGGCTGGGAAGTCGATTCTCGAAATCTTTTTTTTCAGTATCCCACTCATCTATCCAACCATCATCGCCATACGTGACGTCGGCCTTTGTGTCATCCCAATACTGAAGCTTAAAAGACTGCACGTGATCTAACAACGGAAGAATCGTACCGCCACGCTTAAAATCGTCGTTAATCGGAGCCTGCTCGCGACGAACGAGAAATTTGCTGAGGTTACCCTCATCGTCACGCATATCTTTTAGATAGTAACTAATCTCCGATTGATCGCCAGCTTTTTCGTTGCGGAATCGACGTACGTATCCCATACTCGTAAAATCTACGCGATCGTCGTCACCCAAAAAGCCCGTTTCGTAGCGCTTTTCAACCTGGGACTCATCCACAACATGTCGCGTCATAAATGCTGTACTCATATCGCGAACGATGTGATTGACAGCCTGTTCGACGCCATGAAGGCGATCGTTGATCGTCTGCATACGCTCTTGATTACTCGTTGCCGAGTTAAACGATCCCCAAGCGAACGTCATAATCGTCACTAAGATAGCAACCGAGATCATAACTTCGATGAGCGTCATACCTTGAGCGCTGTATTTGGGTTGTTTGCTGAGGATCATGAACGAGAACCTCCGTTTTTAGAGCCACTGCCGCCTGAGCCTCGGTTGCCTCCGGTACCGCCGACTGAGCCTCGGTTGCCACCAGCACCACCGACTGAACCTCGGTTGCCTCCGGCACCGCCGACTGAGCCTCGGTTGCCACCTGACGTATTCGATCCTCTATCAGAGTTTTCGGAGCCAGAATTGTCTGGTGTGACCGTCTTTTCGCCTTCTTCCCCTGTTTCAGACAAGTTTGCACCGCTAACGCCGCTGGAAGCATCAACAGCGAGTACTGTAATATACTGAGAAACTGTCAAAGTTTGTTCGACGTTAAGGTAGCTCCACGTCGTCGTTAGCGTCACTTTACGTATGCGCTGCCCGATCTGATTTAAGATCATAGGCAAAAAACTAACCATCTCAGGAAGATAGGAAGTAACCGTCGTATTACCGCTCAGTGAACCGTCTTCTGTACTCGAACCAAACAGCTGTTTTTCGACGCTTTCCACAAAATCGTTGGCAGCATCTTCAGTAATATCTGTCGACTGAACAATCGCTTCCCAGGTGATATCACTGTATTCGTCGCCATACTCTTCACCGTAATTGCCAGACAACGTCTCGATATAATCGCCCTCAATGCCGTCCTTTTCGATCGTCTTCATCACGTAGTACTCGAGATCTTGCATCTTCGCACGCGTCAACATCGTTACGATCGCCGTATTGTTGGCATACCCCATCATGCGGACAGAAGTATTCTGCGTTCCCATTAACACGGTTGCGCTCAACGCGAGCAAAAAGATAGCAATCATCATCTCTAAAAGCGTAAACCCACGACGCATTTAGTCATCCTCCTCTTCTTCAAAGAATGACGATGCATTCTCAAGATAGCCCGGGTTAACGATTGCAATACCCGTCAAGGGATTAACCGTGATCGAATAAATAACGCTCCCTTCGATGCGATCTAGGGACGTATCTTTGGCGGCTTCTGCTGCAAGCTCATCGCCTAAATAAATGATGCTACGTTCAACAAAGCCATTCGCAAAAAAGTTGATTGTGCCTACGCCTTCATTCTGTAGCTCATCATGATGCGACGTGAGTAGACCCAAAAAATAAACACCGTCCTTCAGTTTTGACTCTTCTTCCGAAATCACGTCGTCTTCAAGCTTCGTTCGCTGCACTTTTCCGAATTTTTGGTCTTCATCATCGATTATGCTCGCACGTTCTTCGTTAATCTTGCCCTTCAGCTCATGCTCACTCAACCCGCCAATCATATTCAATTCCTCGACGGTAAACTGTCGATTCTCAAAATCGATCTTCATTTGAAGCGTCTTGTTGGACGAAGCAGCCATATTAAAAACGTAACGAATTTCTGAACTGAAGCGTATCGCTTCTCCTTTAACATCCGCACGACCAATGATCCCCATGCCGTACAACGATGCCGCCGTTACCGCTACCATGATCGCGACAACGATCATAATTTCGATGAGCGTAAATCCCTTCGAAGCAGACTTTATCAGACGTTTTGCAGGCATTCCCGTTTCTCCTCTACATCCCCTTACGCTTAACGGAAACTCGCCCGTACGTGTTCCCCAATCTTTTACTTTTAACACGTTTTCTTTATCTTTCGCCAGTTTCGTCCTTTTTTTTTAGGATAAGGCGCTTTGGCCGTCCGCTCTATACCATTGATCAACGATCTTTGATGCATCAACCATTTGACTCCCCAACAAAGACATACGCTGCACGGCCAATACGCGCCTTTTGGGGCGGACTATCTGCGATACGTCCGCCCTGGGCGACCTATCTACGATACGGTCGCCTTGGCTTCGCCTCTTTTTTCACACGCTCCAACGCTGTACTCAAAAGCTGTTTGCCGTACCCGCTACGCTACAATTCCGTTCGGACAACCCAAAAAGTTTGTGCCACACATGCCCTGTCCACGTATGTCCACAGAGAGGGTAGCGGCGTATTTGCAAAGCAAATAGACGCTCAGGGGGAGACTTCCCCCTACCCAAATTTTAGCCGATCAATATACCTTTAAAAAAAGACATTCTCCCCACAAACCGCTAATACTTTGCGTGCTAAAAACCGCTTTTATGCTAAAAGCGGATTCTGGAGGTGAGGCGGATGACCAAGATATGGATTGTCGACGACGAAAAAAATATTCTCAAAATGGCTCAAATGATGCTTTCGCGAGAAGGCTATTCGGTCGATACCTTTGATTCAGGCATGGCTGCTATTGAGGCCATTGCGCTTCAAGGACAAACGGGACACGGCCTCGACGTCGACATTGTGCTTACCGACTATAAACTCGGCGATAAGACAGGACTCGATATTTTGCGAGCCGTCAAATCGATCGATGCCACGACACAAGTCATTCTTATGACAGCCTTCGCGACGACCTCCACGGCAGTCGAAGCCATTAAAGATGGCGCTTTTGATTATATCGAAAAGCCCTTCAAAAGAGATGCGCTGCTTGCTCTCATCGAAAAGGCATGTCAACGACGAGAGACGACAAGAGAAAAACGCGTCGTACAGGCACGAAATAATACGGCGGTCCTCTCAAATTTTATCGGCGATGCGCCGCCTATGCGTGCCGTAATCGATATGATCACGCGCGTCGCTCCAACACGCGCAAACATATTGATTACGGGCGAATCCGGCACAGGTAAAGAAGTCGTCGCAAGAGCGCTGCATCAACTTTCGAGCGTTGCAGACAAACCCTTTATACCTGTCAACTGTGGCGCAATCCCCGAAACGCTCGTCGAAAGTGAGTTTTTTGGCTATGTCAAAGGAGCTTTTACCGGCGCAACTAAAGATAAAAACGGCTTTTTCGCAGCGGCAAATGGTGGCACGCTCTTCCTCGATGAAATCGGTGAACTTCCGCTCCCCATGCAAGTGAAGCTGCTGAGAGCAATCCAAGAAAGAAAAATTCAACGCGTTGGTGATTCTGTCGAAAAATCTGTAGACGTACGCATTATTGCAGCAACAAACCGCGATCTCCGACAAGAAATAACAAATAAAAACTTTAGAGAAGATCTCTTCTTTAGACTCAACGTCATTCAGATCGCCTTACCACCACTACGCGATCGACGCGAAGACATTCCAGCGCTTCTTCATTTCTTCATCACAAAATACAATCGCGAGTTCCATCAGAATATCCGATGCGCTTCCGAAGAAGTCCTCGATTGTCTCATCAACTACAATTTTCCAGGAAACGTGCGCGAACTTGAAAATATCATCGAACACGCAATGACGCTCGAACTCAGCGATCAGATCACCTTAGCTTCTCTGCCGCAACACGTCGTTGGCTCAACTTCGGCGATGCGTTCCTCTGAAAAACTTTTGGCGTTGTACGGCCTACAACCCACGCCTCAATCCACCCCATCCACTGCCGACAACGAGATTCAGACAGAAACAAACGACATCTCTAACTTTCCGACCGAGATTAAACTCGGAGACAACGGCGTCGAACTTGAAAACGTTGTCGAAGACCTCGAACGACGCTATATCGAACAATCGCTTGAACGCACGCACGGCAATGTGACCAAGGCCGCTGAACTCCTTGGCATTTCGTTTAGAAGTATGCGATACAGGCTCAAAAAATACGGAATCGAAACCGATAAATAAGTGTTTCGTTCCGACAGACGCATTCCGTCTCTTTTTAAAGCGCTTTTTAACCTCAATCTAAACTATGAAATTCAACGTTTTAATAATAATCCTTCTCTTTACAATGCTTTTCATTGGCTGCGAAGCTGCAGTCGGAGATAAGTGCGACACTTCTGCTGATTGCCCTGCCGGTACGACATGCGACACAGACTCCCCCGATGGATACTGCCTTGCCATGGGGTGTGAATCTGATGAAGAATGCCCCGAAGATTCAACGTGCGTCCGCTTTGCACCCAATATCACCTACTGCCTCCTTAAATGCAAAAAAAGCAGTGATTGCCGCAGCAAATATACCTGCCGCGACGACATTGGTGACACTAAGTTCTGTTATATCCCTGCGGATGGTGTGTATGGACGCGATCCCGATTCGCAAATTCCCTACACTTCCCCCGACACACCCGCGAACGACTCAACAAACGATTCATCCCAACCGTAATCGGATCAATCCGTTTTATACTCTTGCAATTCAATGAGGCGCCCTCAACGGCGCCTTTTTTATTCCTATAAAAGTATCCTGCCCCTCCCCGTTTTCTTCGTGACGTTTATTAAGGCCACTTCTCACACTTTCTTCCACATATCAGTTTAAAACACACATTTTCATACTCTTCTGAATTTTCTACACACCAACTTTAACCTAATAGAATTTTTTTTGTTGTATTAAACTATTTAGGTTGAGCATTCGTATCGTCAAGTGTAGAATTGAAGTGATTTTAACGCGAATTTTCGCTGTTCGCAGAGGAGGTCTTTATGGATCAAGTAGTTGCTGTCGTTCTTGGTGGCGGTCGTGGCAGCCGCCTTTTTCCACTCACACACGAAAGAGCCAAACCCGCAGTCCCGCTCTTCGGAAAGTATCGTTTGATCGATATTACACTATCAAATTGCATCAATTCAGGCATCAACCGCGTGTTTGTGCTTACGCAGTTCTTGAGCGCAAGTCTCCACCGCCACATCATGATGACCTACAAATTTGACTCGTTCTCAAACGGCTTCGTTGAAATCCTCGCAGCCGAACAGACCGAACGCAGTCAAGAATGGTTCATGGGAACTGCCGACGCCGTACGCTCCACGCTGCATCACATCCTCCACTTTAATAGCCGAGAAACACTCATTCTTTCTGGCGATCACCTCTACCGCATGGATTACTCTAAAATGGTAGAACATCATCGCCAAGAATCGGCTTCGCTTACAATCGCTTCCTACCTCGTCAATAAAGCAGACGCTTCTCGTATGGGCCTTATGCGCGTCGCCGAAGACGGTACCGTTCTCGAATTTGTCGAAAAACCCAAAGATCCCGTCGTCATCGAACGCTTTAGAGCCCCTGATTCTATGTGCAGATCCGTCGGCCTCGATCCCGCTGACGGCTGGTACCTCGCAAGTATGGGCATCTACGTCTTTGATACGGCATGCCTCCAAGACAGCCTCCAAGGTAGTGACAACGACTTCGGCAGTCAGGTCATCCCTGCCCTGCTCGGCAAAGTTAAAATCTCTTCTTTCCTCCACCATGGTTACTGGGCAGATATCGGGACAATCCCCGCTTTCTACGAAGCCAATTTGCAGGCAACACAACCCAATCCGCCATTTCCTCTCTATTGCCCACAAAACCCAATCTTCACACACATGCGCTCACTTCCGCCCGCACGCGTCATTCGTTCGGCCATCCGTGACTCACTCGTCGCCGAAGGTACTGACCTCCACGGCGCCATCATCTCTGACTCCGTTATCGGCGTCCGCGCAATCATTCGTCCCGGCGCAACCCTCAAAGAAGTCGTCATGATGGGCGCTGACTACTACGAAGAAGAATACCCCAAATTCGTCGACCGAAACGATCCAAATTACGTTCCCATGGGCATCGGACGTAACGTCACGATGGAACATTGCATCGTCGACAAAAATGCCCGAATTGGCGACGGCGTCGTCATTAGACGCCAACCCGAAGGCACAAACTTCGATGGCGACGGTTACTACATTCGCGACGGCATCACCGTTATCCCCAAAGGATCCCGCATTCTTCCCGGTACGATCATCTAACTTTTTTTCTATGCGGCGGCTATCGTAAACGATACGCCGCACGCTGCGGCGCTATGCCTGTTCCCGGCATACGCGCCGCTTTTTTTTGATGGTTCACGCCTGCCGGTCGCCTGCGCTACTGCATTACTCAGTACGCCTTTTTTTTGTGCAACGACCTCTAACAATTCAACTCAGTCCAGTTTGATCACACGAACTTAAACGAGGGGGTAGCGGCGTATTTGGGGCGTTGAAAACACTCCCAAATAGACGCTCAGGGGGAGACTTCCCCCACACAAAACAAAACATAACGCTTAAATACGAACATTGAATTATATTTTATTTATTTAGAAGTTTATTTAATATTCTAAGACCTTCTTCGAGTTTTGATAAATTTTGTGTTGAAGACAACGAAACACGCAAAAAGGACGCTCCCGCATTCTTATCTACACAAAACCGGTAAGCATGACAAACGCGAATCCCATCGCGAAGTAAGCGACTCTCCATCGCTTGACCTGATTCCTCGTGCGATACAATAGGAAGCATTCGAAACAGCGCTCCAGGCTCTTGAGGCTTCGGTGCCCCTGGAAAAATGTCGTCAAAAAGCGCATTCGCCTGCAGCGCAAGCGTTCTCTTTTCTTCAAGAATTTTTGATGCCTTCCCCGTCAAAATAAGTTGAGAAATAATCTCAGCATCAAGCGCACTCGCTTTAATATTTGTATGATAAAATCCTTGGGTAAGTGCTCGACGAAACTGCTCAGGAAAAGCCGCAAATGTTATGCGTAATCCAGCTGCCATAAGTCGCGTTGCCCCAGCTAGATACAGCGTTTGGTTGGGAAGACGCTCGAATAATGTTCGACAATCAGGTGACACAAACTGACGAGAATCATCCTCAATCACCGTCAACTGATGCTCAGCACAAACCTGCGCCAATGCATCACGACGCATTTCGCTGAGCGTATACGTCGTTGGATTGGCACAATAAGGCATGACAAACAGCCCTCGCACTCGCTTTGTTTTGCAAACAGAACGCAATGCTTCCGGAAGCATGCCTCCTTCATCGTGAGCTACAGGCACGAGACGGATGTGAGCTAACCGTGCGGCTCCGATCATATTGGCGTACGTATAAGCATCGGTTGCAATCGAATCGCCTACTCTAAACAACGATAACAACGCTACTGCAATCGCATTCTGTGCACCTGCAAAGACCGCTGTGTGCTCTGCATCTGTACGAACCCCAAAACGGGACATCCACTGTACCCCTGCCGATCGATGCCGAGCAAGTCCGCTACGCTCATTGTAACTGAACAATCGAGAAAGGTAATCTCGCGTCATGACATCCTGAGCTGCTTCAACAACATGTTTTGTTACACTCGGAAACCCAAGAACGACGCCCATTTCAATAATATGATCGTCGACACATTCATGCTCCCCAGACGGTGACACAAAAGTACCCCGACCTGTGACGCCGTAAATTAAGCCCTTCTCACGGCACAACGCATACGCACGTGTCACCGTCGTAAAATTGATGTCCAAATAATCCGCAAGTAAACGCTGCGCTGGCAGCATCGTGCCTGGCGCCAAAATTCCAGCCTCAATATCGTGTTCCAGGGCAGCTGCAAGCGATAAATACTGCGGCCAACAAAGAGAATCTTTGGATGGCATCCAACTCAACGGAAAGCGTTCATAATCATTGACAGACATCGATATTGTCCTCCATACAATTTCTCAATTGTCTGTATTTATCAGAAGCATACACTGCCCTCAAGAGGCTTTGCACGCAACGCTTCGACGGAACTGGATTCATACTCCGTCTGAGAATCGTGCAAACAAGCTAACTTTTAACACTTAAAGCAACAGAGAGTAGTATTATGAACGACAGAAGTGAACTTAATCGAAATTTAGCCCAAATGCTCAAAGGTGGTGTCATTATGGACGTCACTACGCCCGAACAGGCAAAAATCGCCCAGGAAGCCGGCGCATGCGCAGTTATGGCTCTCGAACGCATTCCTGCTGATATTCGTGCTGCCGGCGGCGTCAGCAGAATGAGCGACCCCGCCATGATCCGTGGAATCCAAGAAGCGGTTACCATTCCCGTTATGGCCAAATGCCGTATTGGCCACATCGCCGAAGCCCGAATCCTTGAAGCCATCGAAATCGATTATATTGATGAGAGCGAAGTCCTTTCCCCCGCCGATGATATCCATCATATTGATAAAAATGCTTTCAGCGTCCCGTTTGTTTGCGGAGCTCGAGATTTAGGTGAAGCCCTTCGTCGCATCGAAGAAGGCGCATCCATGATTCGAACCAAAGGCGAACCCGGTACGGGAGACGTTGTGCAGGCCGTTCGTCACATGCGCAAAATACAATCGCAAATCCGCGCCATTCAATCCCTGGCCGACGACGAACTCTTCGAAAAAGCTAAAGAATTGGGCGTTCCGACGTCTCAACTCCGCTATGTCCACGAACACGGAAAACTCCCCGTCGTAAATTTCGCAGCCGGTGGTGTCGCTACGCCTGCGGATGCTGCGTTGATGATGATGCTCGGGGCTGAAGGTGTTTTCGTTGGAAGTGGTATCTTTAAAAGCGGCAATCCTGCAAAACGCGCTGCTGCTATTGTTCAAGCCGTTACAAACTGGCAGGATCCACACATGCTCGCTAAACTTTCCGAAAATCTCGGCGAAGCCATGGTCGGGATCAACGAAAACGAAATTAAAATTATCATGGAAAATCGAGGTATCTAATGTCTCGAATGCAACCCTTACACGTCGGCGTATTGGCTGTCCAAGGCGCATTCATTGAGCATGAACATGCGTTTAAACGCGCTGGCTACGACGTTTCTGAGATCCGTCAATTACGTGACCTCGACAACAAATTCGATGCGCTCGTCTTTCCTGGCGGCGAATCGACCGTGCAGCGCAAACTCTTAAAAGACCTCAATTTGCAAGACGCTCTTTGGAAACAAATCGATGACGGTACCCCCGTATTCGCAACCTGCGCCGGCCTTATCTTGCTTGCAAAAGAAGTCGATGGCACTCCCAATCCCCTCGGACGTCTCGACATCTCTGTCACACGCAACGCCTACGGACGTCAACTCGGCAGTTTTTCTACCTGCTCTGATTTCGCAGGCCGCCATAATGTCACCCAAACATTCATTAGAGCGCCCCGAATTGATCATATATTAAACCACCAACAGGTCGAAGTTCTGAGCTCACACAATGGGTTCGCAACATCTGTCCGACAAAATAATATCATTGCATTATCCTGGCATCCGGAATTAAACGAAAATGAAACGCTTCTTCCAGATTTGCTCAGCCATTTAATGAACAATGATCATTAAAAGGGGAAGGCCTTCCCCTGAGCGGCTATCCTTCAAGCAAAGGCTTGCAATAATCGATTGACACGCAAACAAAGCCCGTTATCGATCAATTTATATTATTGCTTTCATTGTTATATCGCCTTGTGCTTTTGGATACGCCGCTACCCCTTCTAGCCTGCGGCGCCTAAATGCTATTGATCAAATAGAGCACTTCGCACAGCCTTATTTGCCGCTAACGAAGGCGCGGGGATTCAAAAGGGGCGTCCGCGATACGACGCCCCTTTGGGCCGTCCGCAGAACAAAATGAGAATAAGAAAAGGATAAAATTCTGTAACGAACACATTTCGTTACAGTTAATGAGAATATGTTGTGGGACAGCAGTGAAACTGAATAATATTTCAACATACAAAAAACATAATATAGTACTGTGTTGATATATTTAACGGATGTGCGTTTAGCGTAGATACAAAAATGTTTAATGACAGATTTGACGTTTAGCGAATAGTGTTTAAACCTTGGGCAGCATCGGCCAACTACGGCCGAAGGCTTTAGGGAGGAAGGCTATGCACTTCATCAGCTTCGCAAAACGATTGATCATACTTGCAACACTGCTCATAACGTGTTTATCGGTGTTTTCTCCCAGTATTGTGCTCGCACAGCCTGCAGAAGGCATTACAATCACTGCCGATAAGATTGAAGCATGGATGGGGCGAGAACAAACGGTAACCCATCCGGCCATTCCAAATCTAAAAGAAAGTGAGAGTGCAACGTTAAAGTTCTATTACGAAACAGCTTATGAACGACGTGCTCTAGATATTATAAAGACAGCACCAACCGCTCGCTTAAAGAATATGCGTTATCTGCCGGAAAAAGCTGTCAGCAATATTAACGTTTATTTATTAAGTGACCTGAATACTTATTTCACGGCACAAGATGCGCCAGGCCGAGCGCCAGATTGGGCTGCAGGACTTTCTTTACTTGGCGAAGACGTTATTCTCATAAGACTCAAATCTGTCGGTAACGCTCGAATAGAACCCGAACGAACGTTAGCTCACGAACTCAACCACGTAGCCCTAAGACGCATTGCTGGGGATGCTTACTTTCCGCATTGGTTTTACGAAGGCGTTGCCATGCTTTCAACGGATGACTGGAACTACGATCGAGCCGACACGCTTGCCAAAGCTGCCATGTCAGGTCACTTAATGAACCTCAATGAAATAGACGAAGCTTTCGGAAAACAAGGCGCTGCCGTAAATCTAGCATATGCAGAAAGTGCCCATTTCGTATCATGGTTAGATAAATCGTATGGCAGTGATAAAATCGAGAAACTTATAAAAAATGTCGCTGACGGCAAACCCTTTGATGAAGCGTTTTTTGATAATTTCGACCGTTCGCCCAAAGCGGCTTTTGCAACTTGGAAAGACTCTCAAAGCAAAGCTCAATCTGTAATTGCTTCATTCTTATCACACGATGCACTCTTCTTTTATACTGCTATTTTTGCAGTGCTTGCGCTCGTAATTGCGCTTATCCGAAAAAGAAAAAGTAAAAAAGCTCGCCTAAACAACATGAATGTAGATATTCCAGTTTCCACACTTCCCGAAAATCTGCGGAACTTCGGTCCCTTTATAACCAAACCACCCAAATAATGACATCAATCAATTTATAATTTAATAGCTCGTCTAAAAAAATATTGATATCTTTAACGAGCTAATTCCAATGCCTACAACTAGATGGGCGTGAATTATAATAATGAAGATAAATACAAAAAAAGCGCAGCGGTTTATACCGATGCGCTTGTGTTTTACAATCAAACAAGAAAAGCACTAATTGCTTTTCGGTCTCATGACAATAGAATATTGATTTCTAGCCTGTTGGGCACAATTAGAGTCTTTAAGCTGAGTACAAGCAAATTGGAGAGCTTTGTACGCAGGACCGTATCCTGAATTAAGAGAAATCGCCTGCTGAGCTGTTGCACGAGCATTTTCGAAATCATTGGTTAGGATATAGTAGACTGCGAGGTTAGTAATGACAACATTATCATTGGGATTGAGTTGAAGTGCTTTATCAAGAGCGCTTTTCCCGAGATCGGTTTCGCCGTAGCCAAAATAAGCAGAAGCTAAATTGTTATAGAGTTGGTAATCATCAGGAGAAAGGACGAGAGCCTGGCGATAAGCATCCGCTGCACGCTCCGAAAGACCAAACTGCTGAAGAACGTTTCCAGCATTCAACAAAGTCACTGCCGAATACTCAATCTTTGTTGCTTCAATAGCATCCAAAATGGCCGGACTCGCTTTGCCCATCTTAGCCTGTGCAATAGCACGCAGCGTTAAAATATAGGCTGAAGTACCATTAGCGTCGATATAGGTGTTAAGTTTTCGCAGGGCATTAGCGTAATCTTGTTTATAGATAAGGCCTTCTATTTCGTCCAGCAGGGCATTATTCATGGATTCTGCCGTAGCAGCTTGCGCAACAGGTGCATCCTGTTTTGACGAGCATGCCAAACCACTCAAAAATCCTAAACAGCACATTCCAACGATCAACAAATGCTTTTTCATAAAAGCCTCTTTACGCTTACACTTTCAATAGATAATCGTCCGACCCTTGCAAAGGTAAGACACAATCATTTCATCTATAGCACAATTCCAACGAGCTGTCATCTTTTTGGTGCCCCATGCTACGGACATGTGTACACCTCGAATTGATTCTTTATGACCGTCTCTACAGGGATTTTAACGCTAATCTGCCGGTTGTTCTCTGCAAATCTATAGAACATCTTATCTTCTTCACGCTTCCAATTCATCGAGCCGTTTGGAACAAAATAATCTCCAGATCTAAAACCGGCTGCCTCACCTACTGAATTCTTATATACATGAGTTACGATATACTGTGCTTTGTTTGTATCAAACTTGTAATTAATTCCCAAACTATACTTTACAACATTGCTCTGTTTTAAACAAAATCCGTGATTAGCGAGCAATTTCATGAATGGTATATTTTTATACTCTACAATATATTTCATCAATTGCTCATTAATTTTTATATTACAATACTTATCAATATTTTGTATAATCCAGCTATCACTATGTGCTTGTTCCCAAGAATCTAAACTATCTAGCGCAGACCAAAGACCATCTATGCTAGCATCACATTGCTGATGCATCAAACTATAAAGCATCCAGCTCATAAAATAGCCATCAATGTACGGTTTAAAACCTTTATTATCAGGAGCTCGATCTGCCTCCACTTTTTGATTTACAATTTTTGATAAATAATCTTTGTACTGACCTTGAGATGCCATTCCAAGCGATAATAATGCGTGAACGGCAAAATATTGAGTCATACCTTCTAAAAACCACGATACTCTTTGATAATAATCATCCTTAAAATGCAGTTGTTCACCATTATACAAGTGAAATAATTCATGCGCTATTAATAATCTTCGTTCTATAACTTGAGGAATCGCTTCTTTACCAAATTGAAAAACTATGCCCCCTGGTCTTGCAAACCCATCAAGTTGTTGATCATCATGATTGTTGCTAAAAACAAAAATATCTACTCTATCAGGCGTGTGTTTTGGCATGATCGAATGGTAGTATCCCAACAAAGATGTAATTTCTTTGTTAATAATTTTACCATATACCGAACTTTTCTGATCTAAATGAATATTTAGCTTGATTCGCTGAGTAGAAGACTGAATTGTCAAAAGATCGCCAAAAACGAAATACGATCTCGTCAATGTAAAATAGTCCTTTGCCTCAAATTTTCGAGGTTCAATTTGATCTAGCGTTGCGTAGACACTCTTTTCAGAAAAAACTTCTAAGGTGACTGACTTTTTTCTCTGAATTCTATCTATAAAAATCGACTCACCAGGGTACGCAGCCCAGTCTTTATTTGATGTTGAAGAAAGCGTTTGCGCAATCCATAATCGTGTGTAATCTAAAGTTTCTAATTGTAATTGATAATTAAACCGAATGAATTTACTTTTTTCAGCAATAAAGCAACCACGATCATTTAGTTCGGCGTTAATAGAGGTTTCATCTGCCCCATCAATCGATAGAAGAAAGAATTTTTCTCCAGCACGTTGACCAAAAGCTGGAAGACAAATTTCTTCTCCGTCAGAGACATCATAGATCAACGCAAGAACATCTAACAGGCCCCCCGTCTCATTCTCTTGATGTGAAAGAATATACCTATCACTTTGAGACGTCTTCAACTGTTCTGAGATTCGTTTTTGCTCAACATGGGCGTACTGAGAATTCAGATGTGGTGTATGCGTAAAATCGTGTTCTACAGAATTTTTGGTTATACCTTCGTCTTGCCGTGAATCATTCCTTACTGAACTTGTAGAGCAAGCAAAACAAAAACCACAGGACAACAGTAGGAAGGTTACAAATAGCGAATAAAACTTCAAAACGCAAACAAGCAAGCAAGAGAGTCAATGAAAACAAAAAGGGCAGGATAAACCTGCCCTTTTTTGTTCTTACGCTATACAGCGAGAAGAAATGTTGTGATTAGGCCATCTGGAGGTCTTCAACAACGAAGGTGAGCTCTTCGGTAAGGACGTCATTGCCTTTACCATCGAGGGCACTGATTTTCCACTGTTTAGGCCAGCATCCATAAAGGTTCCAACGACGGCATTCTTCACCAGCGTTGTCACGGAGGACGACGGAGATGTCTTTGCGGTCATATTTACCTTCACGGGTTTCTTTCCACCAGTTCTGGAGCTGAGCCGTGACAATGTAACCTTTCTTAAGGGTGACATCGCCGAATTTGGCGCGGCCGGGACGTTTACGGAGCTGGAGGTCATCACCATCCTGGAATTCGATAACTTCGAGTTCAGCGTTGATGCCATCAACACCTTTGAAGTAACCAGCTTCGACGCCGTTGATTTCGACTGCGAAGTTGTAAGCACCCATGTGATCGAGTTCAGCACGATTACGAGAAGAAGCCATATTCATTTCTCCTTTTAGTTGTGTCAGCTTACCACCACGGCTCGCTGACTAGAACACCCATGTTCTCCCACTAGCGACATTGCTACCGAGAAAACGACTTAAAAAACTTATTCAGAAACGTCACCACCTGCAGCCATCTGACCAATGCGGAAGATGACAAATTCAGCAGGTTTCACGGGGCAGATACCGACTTCGCAAACGAGCTGGCCAGCATCAATAACTTCGGGCGGGTTGGTTTCTTCGTCACATTTAACATAGAATGCCTGTTCCGGGGTCTGACCAAGGAAGGCACCCGTGCGCCAAATGCGGAGGAGGAAAGCAGTGATTGTACGTTCAACACGTTTCCAGAGACGATTGTCGTTCGGTTCGAAGACAACCCACTGGGTACCGGTTTCAATCGACTGTTCAACCATGTTGAAGAGACGACGAACGTTGACATAACGCCACGAAGGATCACTCGAAAGTGTACGAGCACCCCAAACGCGGATACCACGATTGCGGAAGCTGCGGATGCAGTTGATACCTTTCGGGTTGAGGATATCCTGCTCGCCTTTCGTAACATTGTACTTAAGACCAAGAGCACCACGAACGAGCTCGTTAGCAGGAGCTTTGTGGACACCACGTTCGGTATCGCTGCGAGCATAGATACCGGCCATGTAGCCAGAAGGCGGCTGGTAGATATTACCTTTCTGAGGATCATAAACTTCGATCCAGGGGAAGTAATATGCACCATATTTAGAATCACGAGGTTTCGGAAGACGATCAACACCGCCTTTTTCAATCGTTTCAGGGCTATCGAGAATAGCAAAACGATATTTCATGTTTTCGCAGTGGCTGAGAACAGCATCCTGAATTGCAGGATCGGTCTGACCAGGAGCGCAAACGAGGGAGATGTCATCGATTTCTTCAAGAAGCTTGAGACCAGAACGAGCGCCCGGGCCATTGTCTTTACCAATGTAAAGAGCAGCTTTGCTGGCAATCTTTTCACCATCCGGATCAACGCTGGTTTCAGGATCAAACTGACCAACATTGACAACGTAGGCACGACCACCACCGTTATTAAAGAAACCGTAAACAGCGTGTGCAAGATACTCGCTATTCTGGAAGTCACCAAAATTCTTCGTGAACTGGCTCCAGTTCGTGCAGAGAATCGGTTCATTCACCGGTCCTACTGAACACTCACCCAAAAATGCCAATGTGTTCGTGCCAGCCGCTTCGATAGGCTTGGTACCACGATCAACTTCTTCAACATAAACACCAGGTGACAAATACGTCGATGCCATGAGATCTCCTGTTTTCTTCCGGTGAATTAACACTGGGATTAAGTGATATTACAGAGGACCACCCTCTGTATTGTTATTTCAAACGCACTATGCGTTTAAACACAATTTAGTTTCTTCCGCCTTGGCCTGATAAAGATAACGATCGTCCAAATGTTCGATGAACAGGGTCGCTTCGTCGATCACTATCAAGATATGTCCAAACACAGAATTGAGCTGCAGGCCTAACTTTCTCACCCATACTTCGCCAAAACGACATAGTTTCTTCATAACCAAATTTTGGCTCTTCAACTGGGCGAACTGCTATTTTCTCTCTTTGTCGGAATGAATACCCCTGCAAAAGGCCTTCACCTATCTGCGGATGTTCATACAACACTTTTATGGCTAATGCCAATAAAACATGTTCTTCCTGAGGCGTTTTTCCCCATGCCGAAACTACATAATAAAGTTTCAACAACAAAGATGGGTCTACAGAATACTCAACAATCTCACCAGACTCTTCACTTACGCTCATCAATTTCTGCGTGCGTTCGCGAATAATCGGATCAATACACACTGCACTCAAAAAAAGTGATAACGCAGGCAATTTTTTGATATTCTCTTCAGTTGGTATCGTCGTATACAACTCAACATCTTTATAACCTGCGTTTTTTAAGCTGGTCTCAAGAAGTTTTTGAAGCGTCGTACTGACGTCTCTGATAATCTCAAACTGGCCCACTTCATTTACTCCTTTAACTTTGTTTTTTCAACCTAAAGGATCTCACTCATTCATAAGCTCGCGTGTCTTTTAACACCATTTAATCCATACTGTCAACGTTTTTTTTCACTGGAGAATTACTTTTTTATTCTCTCAATTATCAACGATTTTTTATGCTTTCGCATCATCGTTGACACTTGCTCTTAAGTGCATCTGCCGTGCCAATATCAAAATGTTTCTTTTAATTTTTACAATCTGTAAATTTTCTTTGTTATTCAACGGTTTAGAATGTTTTCTAAATCCACTTCTTCGACAGAACTTTTGCTTTTTATAAAATTTGAGGTCATTTATCTCCACTTAAGTCCGTCCATTATTTTTAACTGGAGAAAAATAACCCCACTTTTCATTTAAGATCACTCAATCCTGATCTCAAATCCTTAATGATGGTGATTGTCGTCCCCTTCTCTATGCTCCTTGACAACATCCCCCATATTCGGCGCTTTCTTCGACTTTAGCGATACCGTATAAATAACTTCTCCTGCCGCACCATTACGTGTCTTCGGAAGCCTAAACTGCTTTGCAGCATCGTTTAAACAATTCGCTAACACTTCGGTCTCTGCAGACGGAGCAAATGCTACCCCCTCTACCTTTCCAGTGCCATCAATCTTTAGGGTTAGCTGTGTCTCATACGCCAATTCAGTGTTGTATGCTAAGGCATTCTTGTAACACAGCGAAATATGCGGATTCGCAAAAAGTTTAGCTCTGTCTGCATCTGTTGCCGATAGGTTCTCCGATACCTGCTTTACTCCAATCACAATGTCCATCACAGGTGGCAACTCCCCTGTTTTCATTACTCGATTCTGTAGCTCATCTTTGGCTTTCGCCTCATACGCTATGAGTTGGGGACTGTTGTCCTCCTTTTGAGGACTAACTTCGACTTTTGCATCTTCAGAAGCCGCTGGGGCTTTTGACTGACACCCACAAACCAACGTTAATAGTGCGATTATTGCTATTCTTTTCATTTTTTTCCCCTTAAGTGTGGTCTATAGACCTAAATGACGTTCCTCATCTGTATCCATATAGATAAGGAAGCATTTGCGATGTAAAAATTAAAGCTTTACACTGACGTGTAAGCGTTGAGAATTTTACCTCAATCCAATCATAACAGCTGTTTTTTCAGCTCTATTCGCTTAACCTTATACAGATAAATGAAGTTCGTAAAACAAAATTTAACAGATTTGGATGGCTTCCTTTGTGACTCAGCCAGACAACATCAACATTTTGCAATCTCATCCTCACGCACAAATGCGATTTCCTCTGCGTTATCTTCGTTAATAGCTGCCTCTGCTGGTGACAATTCCAACATCGCCATCGTGGTCGCCCTTGATCATTATCGGCTAAAAGTTATCCAAACTACATTGGATAACTTACGCGACGGCTTCACTATTGATGACGCTCTGACTTCTTCCCCAAAAATCGCAACTTGTACTCAGCTAGAATCCCATTTTCGCACTTCCCCCGCCACCGATCATGCTTCATTACCGAATTGCTGGAGAATTTTGCTCGTTCTAAATGAAGCGGATCCTGGAAGCCTCGGCTTGGCTTACTTTGAATGGATCATTGACAATGTTGTGGGTAATGCTGTCCCCATTACCTACCTTCTTCCATCTAACTACGTTTCACAACCCATCATACTGTGGTTAAAGAAACGTGGTATCACAGCCATTAACCAATTCAATGACCACGATGACACAGTAAAACGACCAAACATTATATATACGGATCAAAATTTCGATCACATTAACTTCCAAAATTCATTAATTTTTTCTCAAGTTCGCACAGAATTAGATTCTATAGCAGAACACATTCATAAAAAAGGTGGAAAATCTCATGCCTATTATAATGATGGCGTAACGCGTGGAGCCTTTAAAAAAACAGATTCTGCACTTTCCTGTTTGCCTGGATTTGACAAGCTCCCCCCTAGAAAATGGGAACACTGTTTCTGCATTGCCCCCCATTCCGCTTCCTATCTTCACGCCTGCTTAGGAGCTATTCACACCAATAATTCCAATCTTATCGCTAGAACACACGCTGAGCTTTTTGCCTGTATGGCACTCGCAAGTTCTCAGGACAATGACTTGGAGACTCTTCTCCCCGGACCTTTTTCTCGCGCTATTCTCGGGGCATACGAAACATACCGATGTCTACAACAAAATATACCCTTGTCTACGCATCACATTACCTATACAAATCGCTTCCTAGCTGAAACAGTCCCTCAATTAATTAACTTTTGGAATGAGCTAGGGTTCATTGACCACACCTGCAATGGATCACTCGTTTTATCTGAAAAAGGGAAAATGATCACAGCTGGGTATACAGACCCCAATCTGTTCGCTAAGCACTGGGAACACTCTCGATTTATCGCTTGCGTTGACCCCAATGGCGAACTACTACAGCTAGAGTCCCCTCTTAAACTTGCTTTTAATCGGTCAAAAACAATTAAAATTGGTAATCTTTGCTTTGAATCTGCCATCAATGAATTCAGCTCAAACGGCACTTGGATGTTACGCCGATCATCCTCAGATAGAAGAGCCCCTTGGAATGATACCTCTGGCGCTATTTTTGGCCATGAAGCAGCCATGGCGCTTCACGCACTTCTCCAAGCAAAAGAACAAAATCCCCATCTTTTTTCGCTGGATGAGGCATCACTCGCAGTGCTCAAGGCCTATCAAGATACTTTTCGAGACGTGCTCCATGCCAAATCAATATCTGTAATTGAAACTGCTGACGCTCGCGTAAAATGGTGGACTTTCGGCGGGGGAATCATCAATGCTACTCTCACAAGCGCCCTACTGTTAAATCCCCAGGCATTTGATGTTCGTTTTTCAAACTGCGCGATCGAATTCTCTATTCGACAAAAAGATGTCGACAATGCACCCTTAATCCTATCCATCATTAATAATGCTATCTCAATCTGCCTTAATCCAACAGATGATCAACTCACTGATATCACCAAGACATGGTTTTGGATCCCAGGCGTTTCTCGTTGGTTTGAATTGCTTGGAATCACTTGGCAAAAAGCATACATTAATAACGTTCTTTTGAAACAACGCTCCGTCATCAGTCAAATGGGGACAACTGTTCTTTCCAGTGTTCAAACACTCCATGTTCTCATGGAAGAACCATATAAAGTACCGCCACAAACATCCGAACAATCACCTAAGAAGACCTATCGATCAGCAGAATTTCAGGCCTCAACACCGAAAACATCCCCGTTCTCCGAGAATTCAACAGCAGCTGATCTTCCAAAATTTGCTGATGGCTATTACCGGCTGGGGTGTGGCGATGGCAGCCAGATGCATACGCATTTACCATGGCATCTCATCAATACTGATGCGGCCCTAAATGACGCAGTCAACGTAATGATGAAAGAACCCTTTATAGGTCTTGACGTAGAAACAACGTTATTTGACCAAAAACTTTGTTTCGTTCAAATCGGCTGCAAAGAACGTACATTTTTAATCGATCCATTAATGGTAAGCATATTCCCGTTAGTACAGGTTTTAACAAATCCGCGTATTATTAAAGTCATTCATAATAAGACTTTTGAATGCACCGTTCTAGGGAAACTCGGAATACAAATATGCAATATTATTGATACTTGCGCAGTAAGCCGCAAAATACATGGAGCAAAAGACTTTTCTGGAAACCGCATTTCTCATAAACTAAGTGCAGTATGTCTGCGAGAATTTAATTATACCATGGACAAAACAAATCAAACCTCGAGATGGGAAGTACGTCCACTCTCAGATTCTCAATTAGAATATGCTGCACTTGATGCTGAAATATTAGTTCATCTATATCACCACTACTTTATGTCTTCCAAATAATAAAATTATGAATCATAATATTACAGATCGAAAAGATGCCCATCTTGCTTTAAGTCTCCTTCCACAGATGCGCGGCAACAGAGCTGCTCTTGATAATATACATTTGTGCTATGAAGCAGATTTTCCCATTTCAAACAATCAATTAAATACTCATGTGTCACTCTGTGGAAAGACACTGGACTTTCCGCTTATAATCGGAAGCATGACAGGCGGAACGCCAAATGCTACTTTATTTAATAACACCATTCGAAAACTTGCAAATCGCTACCAAATTGCGCTAGGACTCGGATCTATCCGTGCTGCACTTGCAAATCCAGACCTCATTACAACATACGGAAATATACAAGCTCCTTTAGTTATCGGAAACATTGGAATAAGCGAAGTGATGCAAGGCACTTATTCAATTTCCTATATTAGCGAAACACTAGAAAAACTGGGGTGCCACGCATTGTATGTTCACTTAAATATTATTCAAGAATGGCTTCAACCCGGAGGCGATTATAATTTACACACAGACATAGACCGACTCGCTAATTTTATTAATAACATTCGTATACCCGTCCTTATCAAAGAAGTTGGGAGTGGTATCGGCGGGGCATGCGCCGAAAGACTTGCTCGATTAAATATTGCCGGCATCGAAACGGCTTCTCTCGGTGGCACTTCATGGGTGAAAATCGAAGCATCAAGACGAACTAACAATAACACGCTGTCTATTGATAATATTAATGCCCTCAATCAAATTGGCGTACCGCTTGAAACGGCCATCCGTGACTGTAGAGCATCACTGAAAAATCGTACAGTCATTGCTTCTGGCGGAATTCATGACGCTCTTACAATTGTCAAAAGTCTAGCGATTGGAGCTGATGCAGTCAGTATTGCACAACCAATCTATGAAGTTTTCAAAAATACTGGCGAAGACGGCTTAGATCACTGGTTATCCGAAATGATATCCGTCGCTCGTTTAATCTGGCGAAGCACTGGAGCAAAAGATATAAATGGATTGAGGACAAAAATTGTTTAATTTAAAGGGGAAAGTCTTCCCCTGAGCGGCTATTTGCCCGCAAATACGCCGCTACCCCTTCTAATAAAACAATTTTATTAATTTATTTGTACAACAAATTTTTAAAACTTCGCAATCATCAATTAAACTATGCGACGCGTATCGACTACAGGAGATAGCGGCGCAGCCGGCCGTATGAAATAGGCCGGCTCCCAATTTACATGAAAATTAAAATTAATTAGATATAAATTATTATTGCAAAGCCATCATAATAACTGGTGCTAATTGCTTCTTACGCGATACTACACCAGACAAATGAACAATACCATCTCGTCCATCTACATGTTTTTCTGTAATTCTAAAAGCATTCTGAACAAGTTGCTCAGAACCTGCTCCTACGCATATTAAGTCCGTTGATTCGGTAAGAATATTCGTTAACATGAAAAACATCATATCAACTTTATGATACTCTTTAGCCTTCTCAGCATAACTCAAAATGCGAGGTATAATTGATTCAAGTTCCTCAGCATCAAGAGATGTAATTTGACCGATGCAGAATAATTTCTTACCAACTGTAAAACGCTTAAAGTCCTGATAAAATATATCTTGATCTGATTTACCTTTCAGATTACTCCCAGCTGCAAACATTTTCTTTGCATAATCTTGAATTTCAATTTCTGCAATTTGAGCAAGTTCCAATGCACATGCCTTGTCATCTGGAGTACATGTCGGCGAACGAAAAAGAAGCGTGTCTGATATAATAGCACTACATAAAAGCCCTGCAGTTTGTTTATCTAGTTTTATGCCTGATTCATCATACATTTTTCGAATGATTGTTGCCGTACATCCAAGTGGCTGATTTCTAAAGAATACAGGCTGCATGGTTTCGATTGTCCCCAATCGATGATGATCAATGATTTCACGAATATCGGCACTTTCCATTCCTGGAACGGCCTGGGACTTTTCATTGTGATCAACAAGAATGACACGCTTACCTCGAGCACCAAGCAAATTTCGTCGAGAAATCAGGCCAATATATTTCCCATCAGCATCTAATATGGGAAAATCGCGATGACGTTTGCTTGTCATAATTTCACGGATATCATCGAGATAATCTTCTTCGGTAAAAGAAATCATATCATCCGTAGTCATAAAATAATTGATAGGCATCGCCTGATTTATTAGACGAGCTGTCGTATACGTATCATAGGGCGTTGTAATTACAGTACAGTGCTTCTCTGCAGCCAGTTTTCGAATAGTAAGCGATACGCTGGCACCATCACAAACAATAATACAACCAGCCTCCATCTCTATTGCGCAAAGCTGCGATTCATAACGATTACCAAGAATGACAAGATCATCTTTTTCAATATAATTTTCCATCATATCCGGATTAGCGGCTGCAATCAAAACCTTACCTTTATTAAAGTAAGCCTCAGGATCGCCGATAACCATTTCCGCATCTAACGTATCTAATATATTAGAGTATTGTGTACAAGCTTTTGAAATAATACTACTATCATACAAGTTCATATAGGACTTAGTAATATCGCCTATTGTAATTACCCCCTCTAAGTGGCCTTCATCTGAAATACAAGGTAGCGTAACGGCATTTTCATTCTGCATCCTCTCCCAGGCCTTTTTCAAAGAAATAGATTTTTTAACACCCTCTAGTTTTCTAAAATCTATGTCTTTAACCTGAGTTTTCACATTTTCAACTTGCCTGGGAACTTCAACCTTAAAGTAGTCAAGAACAAATTGTGTTTCGGGATTAATGTTATCCGCTCGACATGCTTCGTACCCTTTAAATCCAAGCAGAGTCTTAAGACGAGCGAGGCATATTGCTGAACAAATTGAATCTGTGTCAGGATTTCTGTGACCGATAATAATCGTCTTTTGTTCTTTTTCTACTGAATTACAAACATCCATAATAAACCTTTAAATTTACATCCGGCAGAATGTGAAGAGAGTGCTTATGCCGAAAAAAAGCACTAAAAAAACATATCAAATGATTCAATCTGTGTCACATTTTTTAGGATCATGAATTTGATATGCAATCTTATATACATTATTTTATAACTGATGCTGTTAAGCGAGTGTATGCTTATTTGACTGATGTTGTACAAAAATAGTTGACACTTTTTCTGCATGGATTCTGTAAAAGAGCAGAAGCCGTAGGAGGGCGTCTATGAAGAAAAGAAATCATTATGATCACGAGTTCAAGGTTCAGGCAGTCAAATTGGCGCTTGAAAT
>JAZRWH010000078.1:0-6743 GCA_045599585.1 Myxococcota bacterium | reverse complement strand
CAAAATTTAAAAGTTCTTTGGCGGGCGCGAACTTGCCTTCGGCTTCGCGACGCAGGCGATTTAACAGTAATCTTAAATCTTTTTCATGCTTAGAAACGACTATATATCGATAAAACAAAGCTACAGTAGAGTTATCAGAGTATTCTATGAAAACTTCGTGGGACAGCAGTGAAATTATTATTATTGTTATTTTGTTATACAAATTTTGAGCAACAAAAGCGGCGTTTTGTAGTTGTCGATAGATTTATTAATGGTTCAATGGGGGTGGAGCAGCGAGGGGGTAGCGGCGTATCACCTAAGGTGATAGCCGCTCAGGGGGAGTCTTCCCCCTTCGAAAAAAACTAAAAAAGAATTGTGAAATCGTGCGAAAAAACTTCAATCTCAAGGAGTCCTGCTTTAGACTAGACGTGTGACTTGGTGAGGTGCTGTTATGAAAGGGATTTTGCGAAAAGTATTAATGGCTGCGATGTTTTGTGTTGTGCCATTGAGCAGTGCGCAGGCGTTGCCAAGGAATTTTCGCAATGTTGATACATTTTATGTAGGTGCGATGCCGTCAGTAGAGGATATGGCAGAGTTTCGCGAGCTCGGCATTCGCACGATTATAAGCCTTCACGAGCTTCCCTCGGACGTCCAAAAGGCCGCGAAGAAGAATGGGATAGAACTTTATAGTTTTCCGCTTCGTACGCGTCTTTTGCACATGGACGAGATTATGTCGATCATGCGTGAAGCGCCATTGAGGACAGTGTATCTTCATTGTTTGCATGGATCGGACAGAACGGGGGCTGTTACGGCCTATTGGCTAACCCATGAACGTCGTTTTGATCCGTTTACGGCGCTCGTATCTGTGTTGTCACCGAAAGAAATCCACCTGAAAGGTTTATATGAACTGGGAAACGAGTACGGATACTGTATGAATGTGGTTCCGAAGGAGCGCGTTGGCAGGTATTCTGGTGCAAGAAACGGTGGATTGGAAGGTTTAAAGATTTGTGGAGACACGTGGTATACGCGATTGGCGCGTAATTTTTTGGTGCATACGGTTGGTGAGCCTACCGAAAAGAAAAACGAGCGTTTTTGGCACAAATACAATAAAAATGAGGCAGATGGACGTAGATAAATCGAATAAATAAAGAGCTTTAAAAAGATTATTCGAATTTAGTTCGTCCAAGAGAAAAGTGTTGAGCGAACGGGTTCGAAGCGCAGTCCATCAATGATTGTGAGATTCGGCGTTTGAGCCATGATTCGCGTACGGACGTTGTCAGCGAAAGGCGCGAAGAGGATGGCTGGGACTTGGATATTTTTTTCGCGCAGGGCGCGCAAAATGAGGAGTCCTTGCATGCCACGGATTTGGGCTTCAGCGCGCTCGAGATTGCCGCAGAATTGATCATTGTTTGCGAGGGCTTCGATGTCGCCGTAGAGGAGATCTCGGGGCGTTTGGTCGAAGCGCATATCAGCGAGTATGCCATCAGGGAGACTGTTTTGGATAGCAGTCAGCAATTGTGCCCAGTGTGTAAACACAGAGAGCTGAATGGGCGGTAGTTCGCGAGCGTAAGCCTGTAAGAAATTTGCGTATTCGCCACGAGGGCCTCTGTCGTCAATGAGATAGATGCGCATAGTTGAACTATCAAGTAAACCGAGCCAAAGTCACGTTGAGTTTAGCGGAAAGGCGATGTGTTCGCTATGAATTATTTAAGTGGGTTTGTGATTCGCAGCAGATTCTTTACGAGCAGCTTGTTTATCGAGCCAAGTTTGGAGAATGAGCGTAGCCGCCATACTATCGACGAGTAGTTTTTTCTTTTCGCCTTTTGTTTCTAGATCCATGAGGACATTTTCGGCGACAGAAGAAGTAAAGCGTTCGTCTTGAGCAAAGATCTTGATGTTAGGAATGCGTTGTCTGAGTTTAGCGACGAATTGTTTAGTTCGTCTGACGGCGGCGCCTTCAGAGCCATCGAGATCGAGTGGAAGGCCTACGACGATGTGTTGAATGTCATTTTGTTCGAGAAGTTTGCGGATATCTTCAACAGGATCTGCAGATTTTTTGATGTGAATGGTTTCGACGGGGAGGGCGAAGTCACCCGTTGGAGAGGTCATTGCGACGCCAATTCGGACGGTACCGATGTCGAGGGCAAGGATGCGTTTACTCATGGCGGTATTAAATATTCCAGGCTAAATTATGAATTTCGCGTCTAGCTTCAGCAATTGAAGCGGGTTCGTTATTGACGTGGGAGCGATTGGTAAGCAGTGTAACGCTGCGCTGAGTATCGAGGTCGATCCAAACGGAGCAGCCTGTGTAACCGAGATGTCCTATGACGTGTTCGCCAGGAAGACGAGAAGAGAGGGAGGATGTACTTGTTGGGCGATCCCAGCCGAGGGCATAGGTCGAGTGGGGAGCGATATAATTGACGAAAAGCGAAATCGTTGATTTAGAAATGGGGAATTGTCCGTTTTGGAGGGCTGCGCAAAAAGCGGCGATGGCAGAAGCAGAAGCGAAGAGGCCAGCGTGTCCTGCGACGTGATTCATAGCTCTAACATTATCGTCGTCAGGATGTCCCTGAAGGGGATTTTCCAAGAAGAAATGGGTTGCGGCGCAGTTTTTTTGATCCACGTGGTGCAGCGGATAATAAGTGAGCGACTGTTCAAGCCCGAGCGGTTTAGCGATCAAGTGACGAAACAGGACGTCAAGTGGTTCATGATAAAGGAGTTCGATGATATATCCCAAAATAATGAAGCCTAAATCAGAGTAGCAGCATTGATTGGTGTTGGTGCGTGGTTCTGAGAGGGCGATTTGTCGAATGACATTTTTAGTTGCGTTTTCGTGGTCAGTCGCTTCGGACTGTGTAGAGTGTAGATCGATCCATGCTTGAAGTGGGGTAGAGTGTGTGAGCAGGTCAGCGATGGTGCACTCTAGGAGCCAGTAAGGCAAGTTATCAGGGAGGAGGCGTACGATTTTTTGAGAGATTGAAAGTTTTTTATGTTCAACGGCGTGCATGACGAGCGACGTTGTCACGAGAGGTTTAGTGAGGCTGGCGACGTCGAAAAGCGTGTCATGGGTAATGCTAACAACGGGGCAGTACGCGCAGGCAGTTTTTGTAGAAAAATTTTTGGTACTACCTTCTGCGAGTTGAACAAGGGTATTTGCGTCTTGCTGAACGACGAGTTGAGCGCCTGTAAAGAGATGGTTGGCGATGCACTTTTTCAGCAGATCGGATAAGTTATTTGAAGGAGAAATCGTAGGCATAAGAAGGGGAGGATCGAATTAGGATTGCAAGGAACACGAGCCATCAACGGAGGGGGGATGGTAGTGTTAAGATGGCGTTGATTCTATATACTTGTTGACGGAGGGAATACAGAAAGAAACGGTGTGGGAGGGGGGGGATAAAAAAAAAGCCCTGACGAATCAGGGCTTAAAAGAGGTAGGTTAAGCTAATTAACCGAGAAGTTTTTTGTTAGCGCAGGCACCGGATTTATCGGCAGAGATTGCTTTAGCGCAGAAAGCGGAAGCGAAGACTTTGAATGCATCGACATCTTTGTTTTCGATGATGGCGAGGAGGTCGACTTCAGCGAAGGTATTGAAGGTTTTGCAGGTATTTTTGTGGAAGAGTCTCCAGATACGGCCGTTGGTAAGGATAGCCCACTGAAGGTTTGTAGCGTTCATCCAAGCATCGAGGTCGGCAGCAGCGGGTTCATCGGCATCGTCATTTTCTTTAGCGACGGGAGCATCGAGATCAGCAGCCCAAGCGGCGAGTTTACCGACGGCGACGGCGCCATTGAAGAAGGCGTTTGTGCCGCGGGCGCTGACGTGAGCTTTGAAAGCATCGGCGCCGTTGAAGAGCGTGTATTCAACGCGGATATCGTCGTTGAGGGGCTCATTGTGGCTGTGGGTATAGCCAAGGATGTGAAGGGCGCGGTTAACGAGGAAGAAGCCAACCTGAGCAGCAGTAGCATCGTCGTTGAGGTGGGCATGATGACGCTCGAAATGTTCGCAGAGCTGTTCAAACATTTCAGCAGCTTTAGCAGCGCTGATGATATCAGATTTAGCAAGACGGTCTGCAGCATCAGCGACAAAGAAATTACCGGCATTCACAATCACGTTCGAAGTTGTCATAAAAATCGTCCTCAGAGAGGTTAATGGGGTAAAACTTCCCGAAAAGAGTCGGGCAAACAAACGCGCGTTATTTTACGCGCCATACTTTAAATTGTCAAACATTTAGGGCGCTTCACAAACCTCATGAAGCGCATGGAAGTGATCTATCAGGAGCGAGCAAGGGGATGCTGCTGACGATCGAAGTGAGCACTTAGGGAGTTATTCGACAACCGGGCCAAGATCGGCGAAGAGTTTGGGGTGAGGGTTGTCTTCGAAGTGAATTGCTTTTTTCCAAGATTTATCGCGTTGTTTAGAGCGGACTTCGACGATTTGTTTGTCGCTAATGGCATTTTGCTCGTCGACTTGGAAGGGGGTCGGTCCCATTTCTTCGCAATCACCGTTTTCGGAGCACAAAAAGACGTCGGAGGGTTCACTAGCGAGGACTTGGAGTGACGCAGTTGTTTCTTCGAGGGATATTTTGATGGAAGTCGTTTCGGGGGTATCGATTGTCACGACCTGGGTATTAGGCATATAGCCTGGAGCGGTAACGCGAAGGGTATGTGTAGAGGATTGATTGCCAGACAGAGTACGCAGAGCGCCGGAGCCTTCGACGAGGGTATCGTCAACGTAGAGTTTTGCGTTTTCGGGTGAAACGGTCACGGTATAATCGACGACGACAGTCTTCGGATGAAGTAGTTCGAGTTTTGTACTAGAGCTACCGGGTTTTTCGATAGGAACGCGGTAGAATTCGGGTTCGAAGCCATCGACTTCGACAGAAATTGTATAGACGGTAGGTTCGAGGTTCGTAAAGGTCACGTTATTGCCGGTCAATTGAGAGATTGCAGGCGTGTTATTTTGCGGGAAGGGGAAGAGTTCGATTTTAGCTTTTTCGGAGTCAGCTGTTTCTGGGAAGACGGTTACTGTCAGGTTTGCAGTTGACGTAAGATCTTGCGAATTGGCCTTGAGTCCGATGACGTTTGTCAAGAGCAGGATCATCACGATATCGAGGATGATACAGGTAGCGATGATGACTGCGGTAAGGTGTTTTCGCTGAGAGTTTTTCTTTTGAATCCGCTTCATGCGGAGGTGTTCGGGGTCGGAGACGGTCGGAGCGACGGCTTCGGGTTCGAGTTCGAGATCATTGTCGTCGAAGCCGGAGGGATCGGGGTGACTGGGTGCAGGTTTTTTCTCGGCTTCTTCTTTGAGAGAATCTTTGGAAGCGATGAGGGATTTGCGACCGGCGGGAAGTGCGCTGAGGTCGAGGGAGGAGCCTTCTTTTGCGCTTTCACCGAGGCGTCCAGGCACGGGGGGGAGTTTAGGCGCATTTGCTTTTTCAGCCGCTTCTTGAGCCGCTTTTTTCTCGGCCTCTTCTTCTTCTTTTTTGAGTTTTTCGGCGTTTTCGCGGTTGTAGCGCTCAACATCTTCTTCGGTGTTAAGCGTATCGAAGATTGCTTTTTTTCTTTTTTCTTCTTCGTAAATCTCAGCGAAAGTTGTTTGGAGCCAGGTTGAGAGGTGCCACATGCTGTAAGGCGGTTCGCAGCCCTGGATAAACGTGACCAAGTCGAGGATCATGTCGCCGGCCCAAGCGTAGCGTTTGTTGGGATCGCGTTCGAGAGCTTTCATGCAGATGCGGTCGACGACTTCGGGAACGGTGTGATTGTATTTCGAAGGTTTTTCGATATTACACTCTTTAATCATTTCCAAAATCGCGTATTCGCTTTCGGAAACGAAGAGTCTTCGGCCGGTGAGGAGTTCCCAGAAAATGACGCCGAGAGCGAAGATATCGGAACGGTGATCGATATCGGTATCTGCGGCTTGTTCAGGGCTCATGTAACTGAATTTGCCTTTTAGGGCACCGCTCTTGGTGCCTGTCGTACGTCGGGAAGCTTTTGCGACGCCGAAGTCAATGAGTTTGACGACACCGTCGAAGTCGGCGATGAGGTTCTGCGGACTGATGTCGCGGTGCACGAGGCGGAGGGGTTCGCCGGTGTGTTGATCGACGGCCTTATGGGCATAATCGAGGCCTTGAGCCGCCTGAGCGACGATAAAGCAGGCCTGACTGACGCTCATGATTTTCTTTTGGCGTCGATAGTAGTTTTGGATGGCTGCGAAATCGCGTCCGGAAATGTATTCCATCGCGATGTAGTGCGAGGAACCGAGACGTCCGAGCTCGTAGATTTGGCAGACATTTGGGTGTTCAAGTTCGACGGCAACGCTCGCTTCATTGACGAACATTTTAATAAATTCTTCGTCAGCCGCCAGGTTTGGGAGAATGCGTTTAAGGGCAAAGTAACGTCCAAACTGTGGTTGATTGAGGAGTTTAGCGCGGTAGACTTCTGCCATGCCGCCGACGCTGATACGTTCAAGAAGGATAAATTTTCCGAAAATGGATGGTTTAATCACTGCCTACCTCGTCGTGCAGAAAAAACAAAATCACCCTTTTAATGTACCGCCCGAACAGATTTTTGGCAAGAACTTCACGCACTTGCAAAAATGATCGTCATAAATGTGGTGGGGGAAGAGGGAAAATTGTCAATCCAAATGCATATTTGAGTAAACCATTTCCGGTGTCTTCCAACCAAGTACTTTTCGAGGTCTCTGATTAATTTCATTACAGACACGTTTGATATAGCTGTCAGAGACCTTAGTAAAGTCAGTTCCT
>JAZRWH010000077.1:0-40477 GCA_045599585.1 Myxococcota bacterium | reverse complement strand
GGAGCGTACTAGCGTACGTGACCGAACGATGACTTGCGAAGATGACGACGAAGATGCGCCTTTTTATTGAGGCGACATCCTATCGCCGATGCAAAAGGATGCTGATTCGAGGAAGCAAGCAGGAATCGGAGGGAGCGTACTAGCGTACGTGACCGAACGATGACTTGCGAAGATGACGACGAAGATGCGCCTTTTGCAAAGGCGAATTAGTCGGTGACGTGGGCAGCGCCAGTATCAGCATCTTCGGGGAGACCCAAGACGACGAATTCGACGCGGCGGTTATTCGCGCGGCCTTCAGCCGTATCATTCGTATCGATCGGGCGATCGGGGCCGTAACCGATAGCGTTGAGGCGGTTGGCATCGACGCCGGCATTAACGAGGTATTTACGGACAGAGTCAGCACGATCCTGCGAGAGCTTCATATTGCTCTTGTACTTACCGCGGCTATCGGTGTGACCTTCGACGGTAATGTTACCGATGTGCGGGTTGTCGATGAGGAGCTGAGCGACCTGGTTGAGAAGATCAAACGATTCGGGCTTAATGATCGCCTTAGAGGTTTCGAAGAAGACCTGTTCTTTAATGTTGATCTTACCATCAGCGAGTTCGACCTTGGCATCGGGATCGGAGTCGGGGCAACCGTCTTCATCTTCGTAGCCGTTGAAGGTTTCGGGCTGAGAAGGACATTTGTCGAGGTGATCGTAAATGCCGTCGTTGTCGGAATCTTTGTAGGGGCAACCATTTTTGTCGACAGCGCCCATAACTTCTTTGCCTTCATTGGGGCAGAGATCTTCGTAATCGTAGTAGCCGTCGCCGTCAGAATCAGGCGGGCAGCCATGTTCGTCGATAAAGCCGACGCGACCCTTGAACGGGCAGGCGTCATCCTTGTCAGGAATCGTATCGCCATCGGTATCGACAACGACGTCTTTGCAGCGATCGGGGATCTGACTAGGCGGTGTTGTTTCGGGATCGGGGCAGGGATCGACGGCCGTAAGGTAACCGCCGTATTCGGCATCGAGCGCGAGCGCACCACCGTTGACCCAGTGGAAGCTGAGACCCAAGAAGGCGCGGAGGTCAGGTACACCGACCGAAGTTGTACCCGTACCAACACCGACAGTCATCGAAAGACCGCGAGCCCACGATTCAGGATTGCTGACAAAACGATAGCGGAACGCGACATCTGCTTCGAACGGACGTTCTGCAGCATCACGACCCAAGTTGACGTCACTGTTCAAGTTAATTTCGCCGCGAAGATCGACGAGAAAATCGAGGTCATCGAGGAAGAACGGGATTGAACCTGCACCACTTATGATGAGCGCCTGTCCGGGATGAACGTTGTAGACGTTTTGTTCGGCACGGTAACGATAACCGAGGTTGAAGCCCAAACGAGCCTTACCCCACGGGTTGATATCGAGGGCAGCCAAGATAGCAAACGTCACGCTATCATCGCCCATCATCTTCTTTTCATTACCGGTTGGCGTCGAAAGGTCGGCAATAAGAGCGAGTCCAACGGGGTACTCGCTCAGATCGAGAATCTTGCCTTTGACGACGATACGAAGATCGCCGACGCCAGCAGTACCATCCGAAAGCTGATTGCCCAAAGCGTTGGGATTTTTAGCAGAAGCACCCATATCGGTGCTCATATAGAGTGCGAACGGCATAACGAGGGCAACTTCGAGGTATTTGAGCATCGAAACGCTGGCGAAAACATCGAGGTAGAGCTGATTGCCGATCAATTTTTTGCTTGCTGCAGACTCTGACTGATCTGCTTCGAGTGGGTTGAGGGCGTAGTTAAAGTAAAAACCGCCCGTAACGCGCCACTCTTCTTCGAGCATTGCACCATAAGTCGTAAGGTAGTCGCCAGGGTTAGGCGCCGGTCTCCAGTATTGAAGATTGTATGCTGGCGCATCAACATCGATTTGAGCTTTGACTTGTGCGGACGCAAGTGTCGGCGCAATCATAAAGCATGCAGCTGTGAGGCATAACCATACTAGCCGGGAAAACATCTTATGAATGTTCATTGTATCTCCCAGAAAACAAAGGATTTCAAAACTCCTGCAAAACCACGTCTACTTCAAAGTTCGTGCATATCATTCCGTGGTTTCGCGGAACAAAAAGCCCTTCGCTTCTATCATCTTTATAGCTTATCGTAAACCTTTAGAATGACCTATGGATATACTCAGCTACGACTCAGACGGGGATTAATCCAGAAGCGCATGAACGCGAAGCGTTCGAAGCGCAATGAGAGCATATTTTTTGCGCACACACTTTTGTGAGCTCACGCGCCGAATGCGCGGGCCCCCAACAGAGTTGTAACTATGCTCAGACAAATTCAGACTGCTGGAAAAAGTCGGCAGCAAAAATTCAGTTTTCACGCGAAGCGCAGAGGGGGTAGCGGCGTATTTCATCCCACGATAGGATGAAATAGCCGCTCAGGGGGAGACTTCCCCCACAAAATTACAACAAATTTCGCTAAACCCTTTGAAAAAAGGTCCAAAACTGATAAAAGCCGTCGGCTTTTTTTTGACTCTATGGAGGAAGTTATGGAGTTATCAGATGTAGCAGCACGCCTTGTTTCTTTACGCAGTCGGTTCGAAGAACTCCGGAGGTATCTTTGACCTCGATCACGCAAAAGAAGAAGTAGAACGTATAGACGCCGAGTCGCACGATCCGTCTTTTTGGGATGATCCCAACCGTGCCCAGGCCATTATGCAAGAAAAAGGACGCTATCAGACGACAATCGAAACGATGGCACGTGAAAATGGCCATCTCGACGATGCAGACGTTTTGCTAGGCCTTTCAAAAGAAGCCGAAGATCCTACGCTGATCGACGAAGCAATCGCCGAACTCGATTCGGCCGAAAAAGGCATTCGCAAGCTTGAAATGATGCGCATGTTGTCGGGCCCAAATGACACGCACAACGCCATTATTTCGATCAACCCTGGCGCTGGCGGAACCGAGGCCCATGACTGGGCGAATATGTTGCTCCGCATGGTCATGCGCTACTGCGAACGCAAAAAATTCACGACGGATCTCGTCGACTATCAGCCTGGCGACGAAGCCGGTCTGGCTAGCGCAACCATCGAAGTTTCGGGCGATTACGCGTTCGGTTTGCTCAAAGCCATTTCGGGCGTGCACAGACTCGTCCGCATTTCGCCGTTCGATGCCAACGCACGTCGTCATACTTCTTTTGCCAGCATTTTCGTTTATCCCGAAATCGACGATTCGATTCACATCGAGATTAATGAAAAGGATATCCGCGTCGATACCTACCGTGCTTCGGGCGCAGGCGGGCAGCACGTCAACAAAACGTCTTCAGCTATTCGAATTACCCACTTTCCTTCCGGTATCGTCGTCACTTGCCAAAACGAGCGTTCACAGCACTCCAACCGCGATACGGCCATGAAAATCCTTCGCGCTCGCTTGTATGACAAACAACTCCGCGAACAAGAAGCCAAACTCGATGCGATCAACGCGAACAAAAGTGCTATCAACTTCGGTTCACAAATCGCCAGCTACGTACTTCACCCCTATCAGATGGTTAAAGATCATCGAACCATCTTCGAAACCTCGCGTACCAACGACGTTCTCGACGGCGACCTCGATGAAATGATTACCACCTACCTCCTTGCGAGTAACGGTGCTGGAGATCCCACCATGCTCGCCAATGATAAATAATTCAACAAATTCACGCATACTTACACAAACTCAAGCCATCCAAGTTTGAGTTCAGTTTTGTCCGAATAAAAGGAATTTGAACATGTCGGAAGAAATCAACAATCTCATGCCCCCCTCCAACGACCAATACGTCGAAGAAAATTACAACCAGATTATGAAAGGCCGCCTCGACAAGATCAAGGCGCTCAATGCCGATGGTAAACTCGGCTATAACAACGACGGCTTCATGCCAGACGCCCATGCGGCCGATCTCAAAGCCAAATACGCCACGATGACGCGTGAAGACCTCGAAGCACTTAACGTCCAATGCAAACTCGGTGGCCGCCTCATGAGCATGCGCGTCATGGGCAAGTGCTCCTTCGCACACATTAAAGATCAGACGGGCTCGATTCAGCTCTTCGTCAACCGCAACATCATCGGCGACGAAGCTTATGCCGCCTACAAAAAATTTGATATTGGCGACATTCTCGCGGCCGAAGGCACCCTTTTCATCACCGAAAAAGGTGACCTCGCTCTTCGCTGCACCGTCGTCCGTATGCTCACCAAGAGCCTTCGTCCTCTCCCCGAAAAATTCCACGGCCTCAACGACCAAGAACTCCGCTATCGTCAGCGTTACCTCGACCTCATCGTCAACGACGACGTCCGCGAAACGATGTACAAACGCTCGCTCATCACGCAGAAAATTCGCGAGTTCATGACCAAACACAATTTTATGGAAGTCGAAACGCCGATGCTTCAAACGCAGGCTGGTGGCGCTACCGCGCGTCCTTTCAAAACGCACCACAATGCGCTCGACCACGACATGTACATGCGCATCGCCCCCGAACTCTTCCTCAAACGCCTCGTCGTCGGCGGCTTTGAACGCGTTTTTGAGATGAACCGTTGCTTCCGCAACGAAGGTCTCGACCGCAAACACAACCCCGAATTTACGACCATCGAATTCTATATGGCTTACGGTACCTACAAAGTCCTTATGGAGTTCACCGAACAGATGGTGCAACACCTTTGCGACGAAGTCTGCGGAACGCGCGTCATCACTTACAATGGCAATGAAATCAACTTTGATGGCTCGTGGCGCCGTCTCCGCGTCCGCGAAGGCGTTGCCGCCGCGCTTAACTGCGACGAATCCAAACTCGCTGATCGTGCCTTCCTCGAAGATGTCGCTCGTCACCTCCCAGACCCCATCGCTGAACACGACCTCCCCCACAAAACCGACGGTCACCTCATCATGGAAATCTTCGATCAGAAAGTCGAAGAAACCCTCATCCAGCCGACATTCGTTTACGAATATCCCGCAAGCGTTTCCCCGCTTTCGCGCCGCAATGAGCAGGATCCTAACTACGTCGATCGTTTCGAAATCTTCGTTTCGGGCTTCGAACTCGGCAATGCCTTCAATGAGCTTAATGACGCCCTCGATCAGCGTCAGCGCTTCCTCGATCAAATTCAAAAGAAACTCGAAGGCGACGATGAGGCCCACCCCATGGACGACGACTACGTCCGCGCTCTCGAATTCGGTATGCCCCCCTGCGCTGGCGAAGGCATCGGCGTCGACCGCCTTTGCATGCTCCTCACGGGCGCTGAATCCATCCGCGATGTTATCCTCTTCCCAACCATGAAACCTGAGTTGAATTAATTTTCGCTTCGCCTATTCGCCTTCGGCGAATACGGCTTCGCAGCCGGCCTATCTGCTTCGCAAATACGGCCGGCTTTTTTTGTACACGAGCCGTCATCAAATCCATACGCTTAAACAATGAAACAAACAGCCACACAACCCCGTTTGCTTAGAAACTGCGTTCGTAGTATCTTATAAGCGGTTATGTATTACGATGACACTTTTGCATCGTTACATTGATAATATTCAAACATAACGCGTTGTTTTCTGTTTTGGAGTTTTTACACCCTCGTTGCTTTGTCTGCTGCACTGCTCGCTAACACAACTGCGTGCGTGCTCCCTGATACGCCCAATACAGAAGTCGCTGTTGATGTTTCGGGACACCATCCTATTAAACTTACAAACGACCAGGGTGAGTCTGTTCAATGCGGTATGGACTCCAGTTCCTTCGAAGACCTCGCTAAACGCATCCGTAATGCATCTCCCGAAACTGAAAAACTCGCGATCGTCAAACGAGCTGTTCCTGCAAATAAACTTACATCCGAACAGGTTCATGTCGTTTTGCTGCTTTTATCCACTGACAACGACAGGGTTGATGCAGCTTCTTACGTCTATAACTCTGTGTGCGACAAAAATAACTTTTACGTTGTCTACGACGCATTCACATTCGATACAGCTAAATCAGAACTTGATGCCAAAATTCAGGCGATCACGACTCAAAACTAATCTATACCCTACAAAGCCTTCCATATCAAAAGCACCTGCCGCTTCACTACAGGTGCTTTTTTTTGAGTATGCCCCTATCTTATCGCGCTATCTATACTCAACGGTTAGATCAAAAATATGAATGAAGAACAAGCGCAAGCTGCCAAATTGAATATTATACAATGGTTATCAGATCCCAGCGAATTGGGACGCAAACCTCGTCAAATCTCCCTCGTCAATGCGTTTATCTATAACGACATGACCTATTATATTTTCAAATTCAAAGCGAATCTTCGCGACCACTGGCGACTCGCGTTTTCAGGAGGCTTTGAAGGCGATCAGTTGCAACCCTGCGGACATACTTACAGCACCTTTAGCGTGTTCCACGAAGAAACTGCTCAAGAGGAATGTATTACAATGATTGATGCTATTATGAAGTACTGGCAGGAACAAGCCAAAGCTTACGAGGAACAAAATAATATATCTAAAGAATAAACTTTGTAACGCAGACAATCGTGAATTTTTTAAATGCTTGACGATACAAAGCTCAATTTATGCATTTTTCAAGATATCGAATGTGCGCCTTATTTAAATCTCGCCCGTGAAATATAACAGCTGTCGTCCACTCGGTCTTGTCATTCGACAAATGCTGAATGAGCCGATCTCTCACATTTTCCGCTTCCCCAATGTAAACGTGATCGAGATCATCGTCATCCTTCCAGAACAAAAAATACACGCCCGGTCCTGTTATATCCTGCTTGCAGGATTTCACTTCGGTGCGAGGCACTTTGATCGCCAAACCATTCCAGTTGGAGAGTTCTGCCACGATGATGTCATCCGCAGAACCACTGGGAAGAAATAACTCGATTTTCTTGCCGTATGACATGATAGGGGCTCCATGATATGGTGAATCTTTGCAACGCCTCTTTAGCCTTTAGCTGCGTGCATCGAATTTTGATCATTGATTTTGTTTCAAAATCTCGCTATAATTGAGATTAGTGAAGACGGGTGGAACTTCATTTCGTCGCTTGTTCGATGGGATGATGCAGAAATTCGCCGTAAAAAATCCTGAGTATTGTAACAAGTTTAGCTCGTTGCACGTACTTCAGGATTTTTTCATACCCCAATTCAGGTAATCGTAATAACGTATCAGTGTTTTGACATTGGATTTCATGTTTTGCTCCATGTGATCAAAGCAGTTTTTATCTTTCAGTAGTTCACAAAGCACAGCTCTTAGTTCTTTGATGTAATTTTACTTTCAGGCATATAGGTTAACATACGGCTAGCCTTTATTTTGTTTTCTTTTTCATGTTCCCATAAATCATTTATCGAATGATATTGTGCAACACTTGATCGATTTTTACGATTTGAATTACTCACAAGTTCTTCAAATGAGTTGGGAATATTGCATTTTATTTCATCAAATGCCTGATTAGATAATGTCAAGTGCTTAAAAAATAGATGGGGCCTGGAACCATCTTTGTTCAAAGTCTTTTTGAATCAGTGATGCCGTTCGGGGAAGGTGCATAGGATCATCGCTCGAACCTGCCATATTTTCATATGCCTGCAATGCAAATCTCTCCATGCGTATCTTCTCCGCAAAGATCCTTAATAACCCGCGCCAATCAGGCAGTCCTAAATATCGTCGAGAAAGACCGGATCCCGCGAAAATAATTGGTGTTGTGTTAAACTGACTCACGATGTCTTTTAATGTTGCCATAACACGCCCCTTATTAGTTATTTAAAATCATCCTCACCCCACCTCCACCTGACCATTCATCAATAACGGCAATAACCGATCACGAAGCGAGGTGAGACGTCGAATTTCATATTCCAATGATGTCATTTTTGAATATACATCCATAGAAAAGGTTGAAAATATGTTTGCAGTATAACTATTTGGTATAATAATAAACATCTCTTTTAAATACTTGAAGTGTCGAGAATATCCCTTGTTCGGAATAATAAACGATTTTATACTTAGATATAAATAGTATTGAGAAATGTTATCGTGCTTTGAATATAGGATTTGCGTTCCATCAGCACCTCTCGCAAATTCAAAATTTATAAATTTCACACATGTTGAGTGATCACCAAACAAGACTGCAGGATAACGATGCAATATATTTTCAGAATCATTTGTATAACCAGCAATAAAAGAAGAGGAATCTTGATCTATAATGGGATACTTTCCATAAGTTAAATATTCGGATGTTTGAAATTTTTTGGTGGTTGGATATTTATCGAATATCTCCCCCAACTGTTTAACCTCCCATCCCGCCGGAATCTCTCTTTTGAGCTGTTCATTCCAGACCATTTTGCCGCCAGACGATTTATAGGGACGACCATTTTCATTCGGAAAATCGAATTGCACAAACCAATAGTCGTACAAGCGCTTCGCCATCGCTTCCAGCTTCGCATTCATGCGCCGGTTGAGCGCGATTTTGTCGTCAAGAGAATTAAGCGTTTTAATGATAGCTAATTTTGATTCATCAAAAACAGGAAGATTCAGTTCTCTTAAGAATGAGAGAGGTACAAACTTTTGAACAGCGCCGGCCATTAATGCATTGATTTGTTTTGTGACTATTGGCGTTTGTAAATAATAATATAACCATAGAGCTTTATTTTTATCTCTGCATGAAAATACGCCCATATTTTTAATAGCATACTGTATATCAGAATCAGATCTTTTTTCTAAATACACATTACCAACTGTTCCAATCATAGAAAACAGAATGTCCCACTGATGAATCTTGCTTCTTTTATTTATGGCATTATAACTATCTTCTGAAATCAAGTATGCAGAAGAAGTATCAAGTTCCCTATCTGCGATATGTTTTGAGGTTATCAGTAATTTTCCTTTATCTACAGGAGATGGTGTGTCATGAGTTCCATCAAATACATTTTCACAATATTTATTCGCTGTAATCATCTTCATCTCAATTTTTCCTCTCTATCTCTTGTGTGTCTGCGTTTATGTGTGTGTGACGTTTATGGTTTATTTTACGAAAGTCCTAAATAATGGTTGTTCTGTCCAATCATCAGGAACGCCCATCCAGTTTCGTTGACGTGTGTTAGGATTTCATAAGACAAAATGACCCCACTGGTTGAGCATTGTAAAGAGGCTTGCGGGGTACTATTACTATCTTGCTTAGCTGTGTTTGTTGTGCTTTGCAATACTTTTTTGTCCATCATCACACCTTTTGGGTTACTATTCAGCCGGGTTGCTCGCGCGCCTTTGGCGCGCGAGCAAATGGGGGAGATATATCGTTTGAACCGAGCCCGTCTTGCCTTCGGCTTCGACGGACCCGGTTATTCAAGTCGGCGCCTTCCAGGCGCATGCATAATCCTATTTTTAGCAATAAAGCAGTTATCGCTTGCGCTTAAAACGCTTCGCGTCGCTCATTCCTTAGCCCTGGATTTCGTTTTCGATTCCAGTTCGAGCAAGTAGCGATCATAATCGGACATGAATTGTCGATCCTGAATGACGCGGTATTTTTCGAACTCCGTCAGTGCGTGTAATTTGGCAATTTCAGCGGTTACTTTGCCAGCATCTTTCAAAAGGCCGTATTCAAACATTTGGATGAAGTTATTCAAGCGTGTTTCCCAATCCTGCATGGTGAGTGGAATCTTGCGCAAAGCCATATTCTCTGCAAAATCGAGATAAGCCGTCACCATGCGATTCAGCTGCTGCATTTCGTCCTGAGTTAGATAATTTTTTGCGACAACGACATCAGATGGCTTAATCTTTCCATCGGGGGCATCTTGCCACGTCGTTAATCCCATGTGTTCTTTTTGACTATCAGCTCGCTCGATAATAAGTTCCGCAGCCGTGTGTCCATGAACTGCGAAGTGCATTTTATTCTGAACGGTGGCAAAAAATCGCTTTGTCATTGCTGATGTTTTGTCATAGTCCACGGCTGTTGCATAGATATCTGTAATCTTCTGATAAAATTTGCGCTCACTGATGCGAATCTCGCGAACACGCTCGAGTTGTTCTTCAAAATATTTGTCCGAGAGAAATGTGCCCTGCTTGAGACGTTCGTCGTCCATGACCCAACCTTTGATGGTGTAGTTCATGGCAATCTGATTGACCCATTTTCGGAATTGAACGGCGCGTTCTGAATTGACTTTGAACCCCACAGCTATGATCATTTGCAGACCATAGTGGTTAATTTCTCGTGAAATGGGCCGCTCGCCTTCATTTTGAACTATTAGAAATTTTCTAATAGTTGCCGATTCATCGAGCTCCGAATCCTTGAGTACCTTATTGATATGATAATTGATCGTAGGAACTTTAACATCATAGAGCTGAGCCATGAGTTTCTGCGTCATCCAGATGTTTTCGTCTTCGTATCGTATTTCCAGCTGTTGCGGCTGTTCACCCACAGATGCGACAAACGTTAGATATTCTGCCGCAGAACTGCGAATGGTAATATCCTGAGTTTTCTTTGCCATGGCTAGATCCTTTTCGTTCTTAACGTTGTTTCGTTCCGAAAGTCGTCTCATTGCGTTCGAGCATCAATTCATCGCTTAGATACTCGTCGCTCAGGCAATGCATGTCGGCGACGCCTTCGCTGATGAGCTGATATGTCATGGAGTGATAAAAGAATTTGAGTGCATCATCAAGTGAGAGGTGCGCTTTTTGAGCAAAAAGCGCCACAATGCGCGCATATTTCATCTGTAACAAAATGGGATGAGCATTCATACGTTTTCACATCCTTCGTACTGTAGAAATGAGAGGGCCTTGGGCGAGCGTAAACAGATTTGCTGATTCGGCTGCTCAAATTTAAGGCGCTTCAAGGCTTCCTTTTTATCGATGAGCTGCGAAAAGAAGAGTTCAACCGTATTGAACACGCGATCATTTGCAATGCCGCCAATGACAATATCATACGAAGTACAATCGTTACCTCGTCGACAGGTTAATATGAAATCGAGCCATTCTTCAGAGTATGACTCAAATTTCAACACCGTGCACAGTTCAAAAGCTGCATCAGACAAGACATATCGGGAGACGACGGCCTGTCGTCCGGCTTTATTGAATCGCGTTGACCATTTGACAGCCTGGTCTTTGATCGGTGTCGTATAAAACCCGAGTCCGAAATCGAGATTAGGGCGAGAATGCTCGAGATCTGGCGTTTCAATCGCCATGTAAGAACCGTGATAAAGGATCATAACACCTCTTTTTCGCGCATGAGTGCGATGATGTCATCGACGATGTATTCTTTGCTTTGAGTATGCAGAACTTCGTAGCAGGGAACGATGTAATCCTGCAAAATGCGCGATTTCTCTGCGAGCGCATGATAGATCTCGTCCCCAGATTTTTCGAGTTGAAGTGCAACATTTTCGATGCAGAAAATCGCAAATTCGAGTTCTTTTTGAGATTCCATGAATTTTTCCTTAAAACGTCTATCTGCCGAAAACATCCAGAACATCTGCGCGATACCACTTACCATCGGCAGCCATCATTTTCAGTTGGTTAGTGAGACTAACCAACTGATGGTTTTGCTTTTTCAGTTTGGTTTTCAAGTATTTCCAATAATTCCTGTTTTTCTGGTAATCGGGTTGTTCATTGAGCGCACCGATCACATCCAATACGGAATAGTACCATTGGTTTTGTGTATCATCCCATACGGCACGAACGAGGAAATCATTAAAAAATCGCGTGGATATCTTATTCATAACGTCATCTCGGGCAAAAAATGTCGAATATTATTTGTGCCAGCGTATTGAGCACGGCAGCTATGTTTTGTCACTATCAAGATTCAATGCATTTTCGATAATTTTTGCACTCGGCAATAAATTATCTGACAATGGAACAATGTTCGTTAATGAATAGGTTGCAATTCCAATTGGTTCATTGCAGTTCTCAACAGACCATTGAGCGACGAGATCATTTTTTTCTTTGCAAATTAATAGCCCAATCGTATTTTTATCAAAATCTTGCTTCATAAGATGATTTACTGCAGTGCAATAAAAGTTCAACTTGCTTACAAATTCAGGCTCGAATTTTACTATTTTTAATTCAACGACAATATATCGACGTAGTTTTAAATGATAGAATAACATATCACAAAAGTACTCGTCTCCGTTGACTATTAATGGTATTTGTCTGCCTACATAAGCAAATCCAGTTCCTAATGTGAGCAAAAATCGAGTTAAATTCTGCTCAAGGCTCTTCTGAAGTTCAGCTTCCTTATAATTTTCGTGTAGTGTTAAAAAATCAAGTTTGTATTGATCTCTTATAATTTCATTTGCTTGAGAGCTGTCTTCTGAAGGTAATGTTATCGAAAAATTATTAATTGAGCCACTTTTGTTATGATAAATCTGAGTATCCATCATATTGATCAGCATGGCTCGACTCCATCCATTCTGTTTTGTTTTTTCGATAAAAAACATCGCTTCATCAAATGATTTTGCTCTAGAAAAAATTTCAACATGTTGACGCCATGGTATCACAAACAGCATGGATTCCAATTCTGCACCAGGTTGGTGCAGAATTGGTATGTGATAAAATGCGTAGAATGCACGCATATAACGAAGATTTCGTTCAGAAAAACCTTGAATACCAGGAAAAGCTTCTCGAAGATCACGACTTAATTTTTCGAAAAAATGCTTACCGTATGCGGTGTCTAAATGCTGTTCATAGATATCCTTGCCAATTTCCCAATACAATGCAAGCATTTCTTGGTTAACCGCAATGGAAGCTTTTATCTGAGCATGTTTAATCTGGGCTTTGATTTGTTCGATCCAATTCGAATAATAAGCAACATCTAGTTGATTTTGTTTCTCGGTCATGTTTTTAATCCTACGATTATCGAATGTAAATCATATAAGTGCCAGCGTATTGAGCGCGTAGAGACGCAAAGTTTTGCGTCTCCAACGCGCGAAAAGCTGGCACGCGGTCGGCGTATTGAGCACGTAGAGACGCAAAGTTTTGCGTCTCCAACGTGCGAGAAGCCGACCGGCGCAGGGCGTATGGCAACGCCATAGCCCGCGCCCCCCTAGGCAAAACTATCGTTCATAGTTCGTTCTCTGATAAGTTCGTCAATATCGTCAAAGGCATTTTGCAGTCTTTCGCAATGGTAGATTTCATAAAGATCGTAGATTAAATCGACGAGATCGAGTTTTTTCCAGAGGGATAAAACCTGCGGTGCCGAACTGTTTTTATAATCGGCATAACGCTCGAGCAGATAGATAAAAAATACACACTCTTTTGACATGTTATCCTCTAATATAAACAGAATTTCGCGGATTTCCTGTCACTTTTTCGCATTCCCACATATCGAAAATGACGAGTGGGCTCATGGTATAAAGATCCGTTTCTTTATCGAGCAGCATTTGGTAAGTTTCGGACTGAATAAAGGCGAAAAGGGCTTCGCGCTCTTCAATATGATACTTATCAATGATGCACTTGACGACGTGGCGATCGAAAAAATCCATAAATCGTGCATTGGGCTTATTCATAACATTCGCTACCGTGATACAATTTCATAAGCATCTACCCCATAAATTTAAGGCTCTTTAGCTGCTTTTTGATCTCGTCTTCGAGCTGATGACTTTCGGCGAACATCGCTTCGAGTTCGTCCATATCGGCCTTCATCTGTGCATTAAATTCGTCCTCGGTGATATCGACGTAATCGATTTTGATATCGAAATACTGACCGGCACTGAGGCTGTAACCTTTGGCTTTCACGGCTTGATAGCTCACGACGACGCTGAAATCGTCGACGGCTTTGCGATTTCGGAAGGTCGAAACGATCTTTTCGATTTCGTCGTTTTCGAGGCGCACTTTTTTGAGCCCGTTGGCGTCTTTGTATTCCTGGCCCAGTTTGCTCGCGTCGATGAGCACAACGGTGTCGTCGTCTGTTTTGGCGACAGATTTGTCGAAAAAGAGCACGGAAACGTTCGTGCCCGTATTGGCAAAGACGTTGCTTGGCATGCTGACGACACCGCTCACGATATGTTCATCGACAATGTGTTCCAATATCGTGTGTTCAATGCCATTCTTCGCCGTGATAAAACCGGTCGGAATGACGATGGCCCCTTTGCCGCCCGATTTGATGCTGTTGATGACGTGCTGAATAAAGCTCGTATAAATCGCCATGGATTCTTTCTTTTTGGCGGGAACTTTGGGAATGCCGGCCCAAAAGCGCGTTTTCCATTTATCGGCGATCGTGTCGCGCGTATCGGAAAAATCCATCTTAAACGGCGGATTGCTGACGACGAAATCGAACTGACGCAGCGCCTTGCCATCGTTGGATTTGTGATACGGTTCGAGCAGAGTATCGCCCTGAATGGCGTTGTCGAGGCTCGAAACGAGGCCGTTCAGGAGCAAATTCAGTTTGAGCATCTTGTTGCTTCGCTGCGATATATCCTGCGCATACATCGTGCACTTATCCTCGCCGATCTGATGCGCGAGCGCCATGAGCAGCGTGCCGGTTCCGGCGCTGGGGTCGTAACATTCGATATCGTGCAGATTCGGTTGATCGCCGACGAGCAGACGTGCCATAATGCACGCAATCGCTTTTGGCGTATAATACTCGGCATATTTACCACCGCCAGCCGTGTTGTAATCTTTGATCAAATATTCAAAAATATCCGAGAAAAAGTCATATTTTTCGGCAAAAGCGCCCTCAAAACTGAAATTGAGGAGCTTGGACACGAGGGCGCGGGCAAAATCGGCGCGAAGCGCATCGTCCGTCACGAATCCCGTCAGCTTTTCAAACAGCGGAATGCGCGTTTCGTTCGCCGTGCGCGTCGAAAATACGTCGATATTATCATTCGCCAGGTTGACCATCGTCTGGTCAAAAATAATATTAAAATCGCCTTTATTCTGTCGATTCCAAAGACTGCTAAGTAAATAATCGGGATTAAACCGCGGCACATCGGCGCTCAGACTAAACCCAAGCATCATGCGCTCGTCGTCGCTCATACTGGCATACTTTTCTTCCCAATTTTTCGGATCGACATTGGCAAATTCCGGCAGTTTTTTAATTTCATAACCGAATTTATCGGCGAGGAATTTATATAAAAATACCTGGGTAATAATTTTATATTCATTGCCATCGTTGCCGAGTCCATAAGACTGACAAACGGCTTTAAGACTATCGATGAGCTGAATGGTTTGTTCTTTAATGGTCATATTTTGTATTTCCTTTTATATATTGTCTTATATATTGTTGGCTCGCCTATCGCTTCGCGATACGTCGCGCTTTGGTTCGGCCTATCTCCTGGCGTCGATACGGCCTCTTGCGCTCGGCTATTGCATACGCCTCGCGAGCGCACTGCGCGCATAGAGATCACGGTTATAAAGAGGTTCCCGGATCGTTATCGTAAAACTGATGGTATTCATCGAGATACTGTTTCGCAATGCGGGATTGGACAAAGACAAAATCCTGCGGTTTGGGCGAGATTTCAGGGATTTTGTGGAGTGCCTGAGCGACTTCCTTCATGACGGTTTGATTGAAGAAAGCATCTTTTTTGAGAATCGAACTCTGGTTATAGACTTTTTCATCGACGGCGCGTTTGACGTCCATCATGCTGTCGACGATATCCGCATCGTAAAACGAAATGATCGGGTTTTCATGGTGCGTCTGGCGGCTCATATTTTCTTCGCGAATGCGTTTGTGCACGTAGGCAAATTTGAGATCGCCGTCGTAATGCTGGATGAGGGCTTCATTGGCGCGTTTGAGCGCTTCAATGCGCTGGAGAATATCGTTGAGCGCATGGAGCTCTTCGTTATATTCCGCAACGGTGTTGGGCTGAAATCCGTGTTTCTGGAAGATTTCGCGAAATGCCTGTTCAAGCGTGATGTATTCGGGATCTTCTTTGTCGAAGTTGTCCAAAAGACCGCGAAGTGCGCGTTTGTATTTGGTTTCCAGTTCAGAACCGCCATCGATGATTTGCAATTCTTCTTTGCTGATGCAGTTGAAACTGAATTCGATGTGCATCATGGCTTCGTTCACGGCTGCCGTATGTTCATCCGCATTGGCCAGAGCTTCTTTCGCATTGATCATGGCAATTCTGCGATTGATTTCTCCGAGCATGAGCGGCAATTTTTCGATATTGAGCTTCTCGAACTGCGCTTTGAGTTCGTCGTCACCAAACGTCCTGACGAGATTAATGGCATCTTTGGCGAGTTCTAAAGCGCGGCGCAGTTCAATGAGCACGGATTTGTCTTCGAGCGAGGAAATCTGGGTCGAAAAGACTTCGGCATTGGCAGTGTTGTATGAAAACAGAAGTTGGCGAGCGTCTTTCATCTGACGAATGAGCTCATCTTTGTCTTCCATGACTTGCTGATACATATCCGGCAGAGAATCGCCGTTTTCTGCATCCGGCGCATTGTAGCGATTGAGTTCGCGCAGATAGGCCGCGTTGGTTTCGTCAAAGTTTTGCTTGATATCGGCGAAATCAATGACATAGCCATATTTCATGTCTTTATAAGGACGATTAACGCGTGTAATGGCCTGAAGCAGTGTATGATCCTTGAGTTTTCGGCCAAAATAGAGGCGTTTAAGCCTCGGTGCATCAAAGCCCGTCAGAAGCATATTGAATACGATGAGCATATCGATCGTATATTTTTTCTTAAATGCCGCGACGGTGTTTCTGAGCGTTTCTTTGTCGTCGCTGTCACACAGAATCAGGCCGGCTTTGAGATTTGCATGCATTTCCGACTGAACTTCGTCAAACAGGCGATAGAGTTGACGCGCTTGTTCGGATGTTTCGCAGATGACCATCCCGCCGAGTGAATTATCGCCGCGCATTTGTCGAAACGATGTCAGATCGTGAATGATATAATTGAGCAGCGGCCTAACGTAGCTTTCGTGCTCAATGATCTCGTGTTTCTTGACTTTGCCCTTCTGCACGAGCGTGTTGACGAGATCATAGGCTTCGTTGAGCTGTTCCCGGTAGGACGTTTCAATCTCTTCGCGAATAATCTTGAGTGTATAACCGTCTTTAATCGAACGATCGTAGTAATAGGTGTGATAGTAATTGCCGAAGACCTGGCAGCTCGAACGCTCATCGCCGATCAGCGGCGTGCCGGTTAAGGCGATGCGAATGGCATTTTTATCGGCATTAAACAGATTGGCGAGGAAGCAGCCATTGGGTTTATAGCCGCGATGGGCTTCATCCATGATGAATACGCGCTGAAGACTGGCTGAATAGGTTGGAATCTCGAGATTATCCGCATCCTCTTCAAATTTTTGAATGTTGACGACCGTGATTTCGTCGGCGCCGGTGTTCCCATCGAGCGATTGAAGGCGCTTGAATTGTGCCATCAGCTCCTTCTTCGAATTGACCTTGACCACCTGCAGTCCGCGTGCAGCAAATTCCTCGCTGGCCTGATTGAGCAAATCGAGTCGATCGACGATGAAATAGAATCGCGCGACCTGATTTCGTGCGGCAAAATAGTTTTTGAGAACTTTGCTGAGATGATACGAAAGCGCTGTTTTACCCGATCCCTGCGTATGCCAGATAATGCCGGAACGCGTCCCCTGGTCGATCTTTTTTCGTATGATGCGCGAGGCAAAGAACTGTTGATAGCGCATGATGTGTTTTTCATCACGCGTTTCGATCGTGCCGTCTTCCAGCTGTTTTTCGGTGTGCAGATACGCAATGCCATAGCGAAGCAGGTAAAGAAGGCGTTCGTGATCGAGCATGGAGGTCAGGACGCGGTTTGTCGGCGTATTCACATCGCAATTCGTCTGAAATTCCGCATTATCCTTGAGCATTGGTACATTAAAATGCATCAGGATTGCTTTTTCGACGGCCTCATTCAGTGGCTGATAGGGATAGTCGCGGTGAAACGGAGCGACGGGATCGTTGTGCGGATTTTCCTCGCGAAAACAGTTGAATGCGGCCTTTTTGCGCGCCGCTGTGCAATAAAAAACGCCCTCCACGGGAACGACGCCATCGCCATTGGTCGCATATTCCATGTTGTTCGAAAACAGCATGAGCTGCGTCAGGTTGATAAAGCGTCGAAACTTGCGATTGGGGAAACGCGCTTCGTTCATGCGCTGACTTTCGGCAATCATGCCGTCTTTGTTATTCGGCTTCTTGACTTCGATAAACACGAGCGGCAAACCGTTGACAAAAACAGTGATATCGGGGCGGAATTCTTCTTCGCCATTTTTACAGGTAAACTCGGCAGTGCAGCTGAATTCGTTGTTCTCAGGGTGATCGAAATCGATGAGTTTGGGCGAAGCTGCCGTCAGTCTTTGGTAAAACTGTTTTCCCAGATCGTCGAAATCGAGTTCATTGCGGATATCAGCGAGGAGATTCGTTACGTCAATGGCAGAATTGGGGTTGAGCTTCCTAAACTGCTTTTCAAAGATCGGAACGATGATGTTTGTGGCTTCATCATGAACCTGAACCGGATTTAGTTCAGGCTTGCCAATGTACTGGTATCCCAGTTTGGTGAGGTGGAGTAATGAAGGAATTTGTACGCGAGTAAATTCATTAAACATTGTTGTCATTCTTTAACTCCTTTGTGCACTCAACAATACGCATGCTAACCACTGATTTATCTTAACACATAGTAAATATTCTTTATTAAACATTCCAAATCATCTGTAAAAATGGAGAGTGTTTCGAAAGCTGTGTAAGGGCTTCAGAAGCACTCATTTTCGAGGGACTAGGTCAACACTTTTCGAGCCTCTAGGTTAGCCACTAGGCAAGCATTCTGGAAGACTTGTTTAAAGGCTTTGCAAAGGCATCCAGGGGAAACTTCAACGAGCTCTTGGAAAGGACTGTGCGAGCGCATTTCGAGGTTTTAAGCTAGACCTTGGGAAGATTTACACACAATTTTGCACACTCTCCTATTTTTGGCGCGTATGGCGAAGCCATAGCGACAAACGGCTGGCGTATGAAATAGCCAGCCACCAAATACCAAAAAGGCGCCATAAGAGGCGCCTACTTATAATTATAATTAAAAATAATTATACATTCTAAAGTTCATCGGGATCAACATCATTACGATGCTGAATAGCAATGATGAATGTACGCATTGTATAAATCCAGAAACCAAGCATCGCGAGTAGGATAAGGACGGTTTTCCAACAGTCTGCCGGGGTTTCTCCGTCTTCAAGGAGGAAGCCTTCTTCGCAAATCGTCTCGGGATCCTGATAATTACCACCGACAGCAATGATTTCGCCAGATTGGAGTGCAGCGAGTGACTCGATATTTTCGAAGTTTTCGCTCTCAATGAGCTGAATGTGTTCGAGCGAGCGTTCTTCTGAATAGTAGAAAAGACCGCCCTTACCAGCCAAATACACTTTAAAGCGTCCGTCTGTTTCGTCGATAGCGCAACTTGTAAGATCGGAAGTCAATTCGAAGTTGGCACGCGACCAGTAATCCATTGTCTTTTTGGTGTACATGACTGTGCCAGCATCACCGACAGCCAAACCGAAAGTACCGTCACGCGTGATACAAACGTCTCTCAGCGTATTCTTAGTATTTGTTTTGATATCGCGCCACGAAAGCCCCTGATTTTTAGAGAGTGCGATGGCTCCGTTCGAACCGACAGCAGCCATAATGCCTTTGCCCTGAGCCACTGCGTAGTAATCTGTCGTGCGATCGTTGCGCCACGACCATTTGGCACCATCACGCGAGAGCAAAATAAGCGGGGCATCGGCGTTAGGCGACTGTGCAGTTACAAACCAGAATCCATCACTCGTACGCGTGACGCGCGCATCCGATGGATCAAATCCGACGTTCATGCTCCAGGCAGATTCTACGCCCGTCGCATTGATCAGCTCTGCATCGAGTTTCCAAACGCCCTGACGCACCTCGTCCGAAGTGACCACGGCCAACTTATTCTGTGCACAGAAGGCTTGAACGAGGTTTTTCTGCACGAGCGCATGCTTATGCCACTGCCCATCCTTTAGCTGATAGAGCGCATTGCCACGCGTATACCACAACGAGGCATCACACCCCATAAGGCGCGCAGGTTCTGCCGCTGTTTCATCCTTCGGAATCGTATTCGTCGAAACACCCAAATTTTCGGGCTGATCAGAGGTTGCGACATCCAAATGATAAACCGCATTTTCAGTTTCGACAGCAACACGCGATGCACCAAATACAGCAATCGATCGAATATCCTGCTCAAAACAAGCGCGTTGTTGCGGCTGCGCATCGTCTGTCGGATCAAGCGTATAAATACAACGATTGGACGCAATGGCAGTACGTTTACCGACCAGGATCAAATCTTTGACACTTTCGTTCGTCGGCATCTTAAGGTTACGCCAAGCATTGAGGCCGTGAAGCGCACGTACGGCTTCGCCGTCCACCGACACAGCGTACGCCAAATCCCCATCGCTCGAAAGCAATACGCGTTTTAGGTCGCCGTGAAGTCCCGTCGGAGTTGGCACAAATGTATAGCCCGCATCCATCGAACGATAGACGGTACCATTCGTCGAAGCAATGAGTGCAAGTTGACCGCCGCCGTAATTGGGTTTGAGCGGAAGAATCGTATCAGCCGCAGCAATTTCTGCCGGAATAGCCTTGTCCTTTTGAATGATCGAATGCAACGAATCAGGCCCAAATGCATCATCGGCAGTATCGATCGTATTATTTTCGCCGACGGCAGCAATAACCAGCTTATTGACTGCCTTAGCAGGTTCTACAAGCGCGAGGCTGTTGTAATGATTCTCTTGGTTGTGCGAACGCAAGAAACATCGACCATTGACATAACAGTAGCCCCACATGCCATAGGTCCCTGTAAAGACAAACGCGTCTTTGAGGCTCGGATCGGTAATAAGTTTGAAGATCGAACGCTTGGTAGGCGGATTGGGCATAGGTTGCCACGTTTTGCCTCCGTCTTCCGAGCTCAACAGCGTACCGGCTTCACCGCCAATGTAACCATGCATATCATCGACAAAACGAATGCTGCGTAGATACTTGTTACCAACGCGAAGATCTTGTTTTTGCCACAAATGACCGTCGGTGCTCGTCATGAACAGCCCTTTATCACCGACGGCATAGAACTTCCCGTTTCGCCAAGTGACATCGTAAAGATCCCCCTTCACTGCGCGCTCAGCGACATTGGCAAGCGCCTCAGCAGGTCCACAGCCATCGTTGAGATCGTCCAAAAAGCCGTATGTCGCAAAAGTATTGCTGATCGCCGATATACGTCCGAACTTACCATCCGCATTGCGTTTGGCATTGAGGATGGCACCTTTTTCGCCAACAGCAACCCACGTGTTACCGTCGCCGCTCACTGCGCTACTGCGAATGGCAGGCTTAAACTCGATACCAGGCACGTCATCAAAAGGCCACAATTCCCACCCGGCATCGGGTGTCGAGCGATCGAGACGCGCTACTTGACCATTTGAGCCCGTTACGACAATTGCCTCAGGAAGTTCCAAAAAACTATACCAATCAACATTGCTCGGTGTCATGGCATAGTTCCAGTCACTTTCAGACGAGACATCTGTTGATCGCGTCATCAGCACGCCGTTTGAACCCGCCACGTAGAGTTGGTCGCCGATCCTTAAAATATCGTTATAATCCTGCTTTTTATCGATGGAAGCGGGCAGCCAGCCTTCGCGATTCTGAAAAGCGAGTTCTATGAGACCCTGACGACCGACACCGACGAGCGCAGGCGCGTCGGCAGGGGTGAGTTTGACGCTATCTTCCAACGGTATATTGTTGGGATCGACAAAAATGAGGTCTTCGACATCCTGACTGATGTGCATGAAATCTTTGTCGGGACGATAGTCTTCGGAGCCAATCACGCCGCCGCGCTGAGCATAGATGATCTGTCCACTCGAAGGCGTGTAGGCTACCGCTGAGATTGTGTTTTCAAACGGCATTTCGACATTTTTCCAAGTCAACCCAGCGTCAGTCGTCACAAAGCGCGTGTTATTCTCCCCAATGGCAAGCGCGTTGCGGTTCTTAAGAGGAATGACCTTTTTAATCGTCACTTTCGAATCTGTTTCGCCCCTAATGACTGACTTGTCAGGCATAACCTGGAGCGCCAGACCACCCCGACCAAGTTGAGCCTGTTTTTTTAGGCGCTCCGTTTTGCTGAGCGTGCTACAAAACGTAACCCCATAATTGCTAGAAAAGTAGTCTCGCACAGGCGCATACGCTTTGACATTGCCCGTATCGAAGCGGCGTAGGCGGCCTTTGACATCGACATCAACGACGCCAGCATCGGGCGAAAACGTGTTTTTTGTAGACGAAAGAAACTTGGCATACTTCGAGTTTTCATACGGCTCCTGAACATACACACTGCTGCCCATGAGTTGATACACGAGGTATTTAGAGTGCAGCATGCCATTTTTCTTAGAAATCGAGATCTGACGAACAGGATAACCCGTCATGTGAACGTACGTATTATCCTTAAAATCCTGGGGTTTAGCCTGATGCGTCGAATCGGCACGCACATAATCGACAGCGCTCCCGAGCTCAATCGGTTCCCAATTTGAAAAAAAGTAGGCCAAATCGCCCAAATATCCGTAGGCGAACCATGGAATACCCAGCAAGACACCGAGCATCAGCAGCGTGCGCATTTTGGTCAATTTCGGCTTGCTTTTTACTTTTTTCCACGAATCATCTACGCCCGTAACTTCTTCAAGATCGATGGGCAGTTCATCATCGTGTGCGTCGCCATCAGCAGACACCTCGCGTTCAGGCGCTGAATTTACAATTTCTTCTTTTGTGTCGACGGTTCCAGATGAAATAGGTTCACTCTTATTTTCGTTCGTCATAGCTTTACATTCAATTTTTAGGGTTAATTTTGTTGGCGGCCTATCGCTACTCGCTCATGCTTTTTGGCACAGAACACGATCTATAGCAAGTGTCCTCTAAAACGTTTCAATTAAAACGTATCCATCACCAGATTATATATAATAGACGTAATTATATTATCATATCTATTGTAATAACTGAAATTCATATTTCAGCGCGAGCAGCGATACGGCACGCCTGTGCGCCGCTTTTCGCCGACCCAAGGTCGGCTCAATACGCGTCGCATTTTATATCATATTTGCCCGGCGTTGAACTATTCAATCCTACCTTGTCGCGCCGCAGGCAGAGGGGGTAGCGGCGTATCAGCGAAGCCCATAGGCAAAGCTGATAGCCGCTCAGGGGGAGACATCCCCCACCCGATTCTACCCCTCAAAATATGTCTCAAACTGCTCGAGACATGAACAAAAAAGGCGCTCCGAAGAGCGCCCAAAAAGCTAGACTTTTCTTTCCATAAAAAGGGAGAGCGGCTTTGCTACGCGAGCTGCCCAGTCACTTTCGGAGTGATGTGCACCTGGTGCGTGGTGATAAAGCAAATCGATATTTTGGCGATAACCGATTTCAACGAGCGCCGAAACAAAGTCAAACGTATAACAACAATTGTCGTAGGGATTGGACCAGTCTGATTCGTCACGCTGAGCAATGCGGTGATCTAAAACGTCTGGCACACCTTCGGCAGGAAATTCTCCACCGTGATCGATATAAATAAATGTGTCTTGGTGGCCAGTATTTTCGTAGCAGTCACGAATGGTCTTGCCATGATCATCACTAAATCGTCCCCATGCCGTCGTAGGTGAAAGCGCAAAAACAGCTGCATAGCGTCCAGGATATTGATTTGAAATAAACAAACTGATCAAACCGCCCAACGAAGACCCCATCAAGCCAGAACGACCGGTCGTTGGAAAGTGCGATTCCACAAAGGGACGAACCGTATTTTCGACGAAATCAGCATATTTTGAGCCAAGCGTATCTTGAAAGCTGTCGAAGTAGACATCTCCTTCGTGAGTATATTCTCGCAGACGATCGTCAGTATTAAATATGCCTACAATGAGAAAATTGCCGTGTACGCTCTGCATTTTTTGGCAAAGTTTCCAACCACCACACATACTATCGGGCGCAAAGAGGTTTTGGCCGTCGTGGGCATACAAAACATCGTAGGGCCCATCACATGGCGGAACGAGGACATTAAGCGAACGCGGACGTAGCCCCTGCGGACTTTCAAATTGATTAAAGCGCATCAAAAACTGTTTGTTTTTAGGCGCCATGAGATAAGAAATCTCACCATTTTCGTCATAATTGAAGCACATCGCCCAAGGATCTGGCACATTGCGTCCATCGTTTGAGACAAATTTGTAGCCCAGACGGCGCCCGATGTGGGCAGGCATTTCGATCTCACAATACCAGACACGATGGTCTTTTGCGCGTTTCATGGGGACGGGCTTCCACCCATTAAAGTCGCCCATGACGCTCCACGTCTGATGCGTATCGCGTGCACGGTGAATAAAAATAACCGTATGGTGTGCCGTCCAAACCGGGAAACCGCCGGAATAGGCGATGGTTTGAAAAGCCATATCGGCAGGCAAAGAGCCTTTGATCAAAGCACGAGCAATCTTTTCGTCTGCAGTTTGAGTCTGAAGCGGCGTAGGAGGATTGGCAGTACTCATAGGCAGGGGATATTTATCTGATTTAAGCGACGCAAGAAGACGTTCATTTTGATCTGAAAATCTTGGGGTAACTAAAAGCTTGTTCACGGCAGCAATCCGAATGCGACGGCAAAAAGAAAGTGATGTGGAAGAAAGTGCAAAAAAGTGGGGCCAAAAAGCACATACGCGCAAAGAAAAGCGTCTTAGCAACGACTCTTTCTGCACAGAGTTCAACTACCACAAACTAGGTATCATTTAAACCTACATTTAGTCCAAAATTTAGCCTTCGATCCGATACACGACTTATTGAACGATTTCGACACCGAACATCGCCGTCGTACCAGGAAGTGGATATTGGCGAAAATCCTCACTTTTGCGATCGTTCGTGAGATTTTGTACATCGACGGTGAACTTCACCATGTCAAACAAAGTGTAACCTAAATGGGCATCCAATCGAAACGGGTTGTGAAGTGCGTATTGTCCCGAAAACTTAAGCGTGCGTTGGGCAGAGTAAGAGGTCTGCAACCAAAGATCAAAGTCCCACAAAATGGCTTCGGCACGTGCCGTAATCTGGTGACGTGCGATTCCCGGAACAGGGAGCTTACCTTCATCGATATAAGAATCATTAAAGGCGTAGCCAAACGATAGAATCACGTGTTCGAAGAGCGTGCTCTGGATTTGCAAATCCACACCGCGCGCTGTTGAGCGCGGCAAGTTCTGAGCCTTGAACAAAATTGCCGAGACGGGAATAAAACGAATGAGATCCCAATGAATATTATAAAATCCGACAAGATTCATCTCGAACCAAGGCGCAAAATTGAAATGTAATGCCAGCTCGTTGAGCACAGAGCGCTGCATGTTCAAATCCTTATCACCTTGGATTGATTCAGTATGAATATACTGTTCATCAAACGACGGAAAGCGATTGGCATATGAAACCGAAGCATTCACGTCAAACCACGAAACCGGCTGATAGCTCACGGCGACACGTGGCGCATAAGCCTGTCCCGAATGAACAATTTCGTCGAACCGGAAGCCAGCAAAAACTCGGAGCTGATCCTCAAACCAAGACAGATTCTGTTCGGCACGAAGGCTTACGATGTGACGTTTGTGTTCATCGTTGACAAAATTTTCCAGCACAAGGTTTTGAGTTGCGACGCTCTGGGCTTCGTAACTCAAAACGAGCGTTGTGGAATGTGTTTCGGCGTACGCAAACGAAGCTTCTCCCGCAACGTAAGTTCGATTTTCAAGGTAGAGCGAATCAACGGGTTTGCCGCCCATAAAACCGACGGGATTTTCATAAGCATTACGTGCGAAGCGATGATTAGCTTTGATCGAAAATACGGTCGAACTGCAGCCGATCTCTAAGGGAGAAAACGAAGTTTTGACGCCCAAAAGGGTCAGAAGAGAAGACTCTTGAGCTTGTTTAAAAGCATTTGGAAACTCCGAAAGCCCTGCAACTTCGCGCTCTAGATAAGCACCAAACAAAAAGGCCTCGATTTCAGCATCATCGACATCTGCAGCGAACTCAATAAGGCTGCCGAAACGCCAGGCTCCGTTGTGATATCGAGTTTGTTGTTCGTCTTGAGCATCAATATAATCAAACTTACCAGCGGTACGATCAGCGAAAGCGGTAAATTCTGTCGAAGTTTTGTTAGTTGTGATTGGTTTTTGTCCAAAAAAAGCGAAGTCTTCAAGCGTACCAGCTGAGGCCGCGAGCTCGAAGTTATTCAGCGTATGAGCGGGAAAAAGCTCAATGACGCCCCCCAACCCACCGCTACCGTCGCGTTCACTGCCGGCATTTGTTCTAACGGTGGCGTTTTCGAGCAAGCGAGCCGGGATGAGCGAAAGATCAGCAGATGCGTGTGACAAAGCGTTAATAGGAACACCATGAAACATCACGAGGACGTCTTGAGAAGCGCTTCCATGCATCAAAACTGTTTGACGCTGAAGTCTTCCTCCCGAATCTGCGACGTGCAAAATTGAAGAAGTACGCAGAACGTCCGCGATTGAAGCTGCAGCGCTCGTAGTTTTAGCAGAGAGGATGACTTCCGTGACGAGGTCATTCGAAACGGAGAATGTTTGATTGTTCGTCTCAACCGAAGCTTCGGCAAGGGTTGGATCTACGAAGAGAACGTCATTGTCTTGCTCCTGAGCACAAACCGTCTGAGAAAAAAGCAAAAAAAAAGCGCCGCACAGGGCGGCGCTCAAAAGCGCGGCCGAACTCGAAATCCGAACAAGCGTTTGCGAAAGTGCAAATGAACGCCGTTTGATACGACGATTTCGAGTTACGACCATATATAAGGCTATTCAGCAGCGGCTTCTTCGGCTGCAGCTTCGTCAGCCGCGGGAGCTGCATCATCAGCAGCTTCGTCAGCCGCAGGAGCTGCATCAGCTGCTGCGGCCTCACCTTCATGCAAGTAAGGCTTAAGATCGGGAGCTTCAGGCGAAGCGTCTTTGTAGTTGAGGGCGAAGCGATACATACCACGAACACCAAAGATGTGTCCGGAGATGTTGAAAGAGAGTTCCGTTGAAGAGGACGGAGCTTCGAAGAAGTAGACGTCATTGAGCGTTTCACCCGGCTGAATCGTTTTTTTGCCAAAGACCTGATCTTTGCCGATGACAGCAGAATCGAGGCGAATACGTTTGAGCGAATTGCCACCAGGGAGCTCAAGAATGATACCGGCAGCTTCAGCGGTATGACTCGGTTCGTAGCTAAGAGCCGATTTACCGTCATTTTTAATGGTAACGTTCATGACGAGGCAAGGTTCTTTCGGATACGCGAAAGGATATTTGAGTGGTTTCGTTGCGGAGCGCTGATCAAGCTTAGGATAAGCTTTCGTGATGCCTGTAACCTTGACACTCAGACCATCAATGACCATCGCTTCATTCATGGCTGCAGGCTGAACAGCCACTTCTTTTTGAGGAGGATTGCTGACATAGAAGCGATAGACGAGCGGCTTTTTGTTGCGGTCATTAACACGCGTATCACCCAACAAGGCGCCAGGAACGAGGACGACGAGCTGGTTGCCAGGAGCATTGGGGTTTTCGAAGAGATAATCATCGTAGATGGTTTCGCCAGGCTGAATGTCGCGATTACCGATGATCTGGTTGGTCGTATGAATACCTTTGTTGATATCGAAAACGATGCTCTTATAATCTACGCGTGAACCTGTTTTGGGATCAGGATCTGTACAGAGCTGAACACTGTCTTTTTCGGAATGGTTCGCTTTGTAGGTAATCACTTTTTTCGTGGGGTTGGTAATCTTAAGACGAATAAAAGCAACCTCTCCCTGGCCTTCCATCGGACGCATAGCCTGCTTATCACCGTTGACATAGTCAGGCGTCATAAGTCCAAACTTTTCGATCGAAACTTGGGCTGCATTCTCAGCAGTCTCAACCTCACCAACGGCCTTCGGCGGAACAACCGGCTCACCATCACACGCCATAAAGCCAAATGACAATGAAGCAATCAGACAGGCAGCCGCCCATTTTACACTTATACGCATTTTTGTTACCTACAAAAAAGAGAAGTTAAACATATTCCAGGGTAAACCTACCCCCAAAAACCTTTATGCTTCTACACTCCAATACAAAACGATGTCAAGAAAGTGCTATACCTACACTGCGTTAAAGTGCAGTTTAACCCTGCGTAATGACGTTGTATTTCCGCTTTTTTACTCAAACCTTGACGTGTGCTGCATGTCCACCCATACCATTCTTTCTACAATCCTTCAGTCTTCCTTCTACAAAGCTGTCCGTGCCTTCAGTCTTCAAAGTCACTTATTTGATCGTATTCACTACGTGCACACTGCGTTTTCTGGTGGTGCCGACTCTACCGCGCTTTTAATCTGCATGTTCGCACTCTCGCATGAACTCGGTTTTGAAGTCACAGCCCACCATATCCGACATGGCCTCCGTGACTCTGATAGCATCGATGCTCAAACTGCTCGCTGTACCGCCGAAAAACTCAACATTCGCTATATTCAAACGGACTTGACGCTTGGCTCGCTCAACAAAAACATAGAAGAAATCGCACGCAACGCCCGTCATCTAGCACTTGAACAAGCCATTTTAACCACACAAGCCTCCCAAACGGTCATCGCTACAGCCCACAACGGCGATGAAAATCTCGAAACCCTGCTGTGGCGGCTCCACCGAGGATGCGGCGCAGAAGGCGCAACACTCGCGGTTAAAACACACGCCACCATTCCTCGCGTTCGTCCGCTCCTCTGCACTGGCAAAGCCGAGATCTATCAATTCTTACAGCAAACTGGCTTCGAATGGGCTGAAGATCCCACCAATGCACAAGATCACTACGCGCGTAACCGCATTCGACATAATCTCCTGCCCAACATTCAAACTGAATTCGGCAGTCTAAATACAATTTATAGGTCCCTCGTTCATTTAAACCTCGACGCTTCGGCCCTCTCCAACCTTGCTGATCATATTGTGGCCTCACAAATGCACGCCAACACTTGGATCTGCCCACGTGATACCTATGTCGCTTTACCCCAAGACGCACGCGTCCAACTTTTGCGTCACGTTGCCCGTAGACTGCTGCCTGGATACTGCCCCGAAGCTCAGTTCATCGAACGCGCCGATCAACGTCTGATGGATCAAAAACCGTCTGCTAAAAAATCGACCGACGAACGCATCTGCTTTTCATGGACGCGCCACAGTATTTTCGCAACAGCTCACGTCCCCCCAACACACGCCCCCATTGCGCTCACACACGAAACCATTGATGTTTGGGGACTTTGCCAGCTCGACTGCATGCGACACATTTGCGTTGATCCCCCCAAAAACACACAAACACGCTTCTGTTTTGCCTACGCTGAACCGCTCGATCAACTCCACATCGTACCGGCAGAAAGTGTCTTAATGATGCGCACCAGTGATGGACGTCAGACGACGACTGCCGGGCTCCTCAAAAAGATGGGCGTGCCCGAAATCTGGCGCAAGGCTTGGCCAATCCTCGTTTGCAGCCAAGGACCACTCTGGATTCTTGCTGGCCCCCGAAGCGATTTAGCCCCCGTTCCCGAGCCTCAAACCATGGCTGTTTTAATAACACTTCATAACTTTATTTCTTTTTAAAGCTATTCAGGTTAAAGTCTATCTTCGAACAGTGCGTTATGGATGATCGCTGTTTTGTATAAAGGATTTGTGGAGGGGGAAGTCTCCCCCTGAGCGTCTATCACCTTCGCAATGGAGCATCTTCTTCGTCAGCCACGCGACTCGCTTGGGCTTATGCCCGCTCGAATCGCTTGCTTCCTCGAATCCGCCCCTTGTTTGCTTCGGTGATACGCCGCTACCCTCTCTAATTTTTGCACAAAATACAAATTTGTGTTTAAAATACATATTTAATTCTGTAACATTATTTTTTCCTACGTCTTCTATAACTGGCTTATAGAGCGTCTAAATATTTCATTTTGCTTTATTGAACGGAGGATTCCATGAAAAAAATTACCCGTCTTGGTCTTTGCGCTATGCTCGCACTGCTTGCTTCCAGCTGCAATGAAAACGGCACCTACGATGATGAGCAGACCGTTGCCTGCACCGGGAACAGCTTTATGATGTGCGGCGATGTCTGCACAGATATTCGTACAGATGTTAACAACTGCGGTAATTGTGACGTAAAATGTGACGTTGCGACACAGGTCTGCACCAATGGTTCCTGTACTTCAGCCTCAAAACCGGACAATTCCAACAACTGTGCAACCGGCTTGGAAAAATGTTCGGACGGTGCCTGCTACAACCTTTCGACCAACCCCAATAACTGTGGTGCATGCGGCAACGTCTGCAGCCCCAATCAGGTCTGTACCGGCGGCAAATGTACCGCCTCTTCGACGACATGCACCAATGGCAAAAAAGAATGCAACGGTTCTTGCTACGACCTCACCACGGACAACGATAACTGCGGTACGTGCGGTAATAAATGCGGTGACGGTTCGTCCTGCGTCAAAGGTAGCTGCCAAAGCAATGCCCCCCAATGCTCGACCGATGACGACTGCACTGGCGATCTGGTTTGCTCCTCGGGCAAATGCGTCGAACCTGTCGTTGACCCCGAATGTACGACCGATGACGACTGCACTGGCAATCTGGTTTGTAACACGACCTCGGGCGAATGCGTCGAACCTGTCGTCGACCCCGAATGCACGACCGATGACGATTGTGCCGATACAGAAGGATGCAACGCCGCTGGTCAATGCGAAGAAATCTCCTGCGTCGCAATGGAAGGCATTAAACTGTGCAGCCGCGAATGCGTCAATACACTTACAGACAACAATAACTGCGGTGACTGCAACACTAAATGCGATACTGACGAGACCTGCAAAGCTGGCGTTTGTGAAAAACAGACCATCTCCTGCACAACGGCACCCAATACGACAAACTGCAACGATGTCTGCGTAGACATCACAACAGACGCCAATAACTGTGGCGCATGTGGTTCAGTCTGCAGTACAGATCAAGTTTGTTCCTCTTCCGTATGCGTCTGCGCGGGTGACAAAGATCTCTGCGGTTCTACATGCGTTGACCTCTCCAGTGATGCCAATAACTGCGGTGCCTGCGGTACCGTTTGTGGCGATGATCAGACCTGCTCGAACGGCACCTGCGTCTGCTCGGGCGACAAAGATCTCTGCGGTTCCACATGCGTTGACCTCTCCAGCGATGCCAACAACTGCGGTGCCTGCGGTACCGTTTGTGACGCTGATCAGACCTGCTCGAACGGCATCTGCGCTGGTAGCACACCTGACGGCTGCGTTGATGGCTACAAGACCGTTACAATCGACGGTGCTTCCGTCAAAGCTTATTGCATCGGTGACCTCACAACACTCCGCGCCGTCCGCGACGGTCTCGGTTCGGTTGGTAAAGGTTATCCCGATGCCAATAACAAAGACAACGCATTTGTTCTCACGGCCGATATCGACATTTTCGAAACAACTTCGTGGAAAACCATGAGCTTGATCGGCGGTAAATTCTCTGGCGACGGCCACACCATTAAATCTGCCAAATTAGGCTGCGTTTCGGGTGTCAAACAGTGCGCGCTCTTCGCTTCTACAGAAAACTCAACGATCGCTGACCTCACCGTTAATATCACAGTCGACGCTGGATCGATGAACTACGCTTCTGCCCTCGTCGGCGTTGCCAAAAATAGCACGATCACCAACGTTAAATCGATCGGTACCAGCATTACCGGTGCTACTTACGTCGGCGCGCTCGTCGCTTCTAGCAACGGCACGACCATCAAAAATAGCACCTCGAGTTCCAGTGTTAAAGGTAACTCTTCCGTCGGTGGCCTCGTCGGTTTGGCCCAGAACGCCACGACAATCACAGATTGCTCCGCGACTGGTTCTGTCGAAGGGGCTTCTCTCGTCGGTGGCCTCGTCGGTGATATCGACGCGAATGACAAAGTTTCCGTTAAAAATAGCTACGCAAAAGGTGATGTTACCAACACAGGCGCAAACGCTGGCGGTCTCGTTGGTCGCGCACAAAGCGGCTCCATTGATCACTGCATCGCGACAGGTAACGTTTCTGGTACGACTCAGGTCGGCGGCCTTGTGGGAAGCATGGGAACCTCCAAAAACCTCAAAGGCAAAATCTCCAACTCCGCTGCTAAAGGCAACGTTACTGCCACAAATAGCACGAACAACGCTGGTGGCCTCCTCGGTGAATTCTACAATACTACGACCGAAAACGACGAACGTATCGTCAACTGCTTCACCTTGGGCAACGTCACCGCAAACACGGGCGCTGCAATCCTCGGTATCTCCAAAAAAGGTGCGACGGCCGGTAAGACCAACAGCATCAACAGCGTTTACGCTGCTGGTTCTGTGAACGCGAGCGTCAAAAATCCTCTCGCTGTCCAGGGCTCTGGCGCTGCAATCGCAGTCAAAGGCTACTACTGGGATGGTATGTGGGCCAACATGAGTGCATACACGCTCGCTTCTGGCGGCGCCTTTAGCTTCGACGCTAACAATGCCGCAGTCGTGGATGCTGACGCACTCGCAGACAAACTTAATGATCTCTCAGCGAATACTTGGACAACGGCAAACTGCCTCCTCTCCAGTGGCCCTGCAACGACTGCTTCGACCTACAAAGTTCCCGTTCTCAAAGCTTACACTGCTGACGATCTCACCGTCCTCGGCTGCGAACTCTAATCTGATCCTCTGATCATTTTATGATTCCATAGCGCCGCTTCGTGCGGCGCTTTTTTTGTCCTATTTCGTTGAAGCTTAAAGACTTTTAAACGCCGTATAAAAAAAAGCTCCCGTCCGGCGTATTTGCGTGCTAAGCACACAAATAGCCCGGACGCCGACGCGTATCGCTCTGCGATAGCGGCGGTTCGATGCCTCCTAAATATATTTTTGATCGAAATAACCTAAAAAAGGTGACAGTTTCAGTCAAAAGGCATTAGAAAGTCGCGGCTTTTTTTAGGGCATTCGGGGGACCTAACTACCAATGGAGTTTTAACGCATGGCGATCCAGATTCGCAAAAAAGAAAGCGCCCCTCAAGAGGCGCTGTTAGATGTTAAAGAAGCAGAAGTCGTCGGCCCTGGTGAGCCAGACGCCAACGTCAAAGTCCCGGAAATGAACGATAAGTTCCTGATGTCTTCGGGAACCATCGTCGAATGGCTCATGAAAAACAGACGCATGGTGACGCTCGTCATCACCATCATTGTCGTCGTTTGTCTTTCATGCATCGGCTATTTGAAAATCCAAGAAAACGGTCGCGTAGACCGAAGTGCGCTGCTCGATCAAGCCTTTACGACGCTCGAAGCCCCGACGGAAAGTGTTGCTAAGATGACAGAAGAAGCGATCGCACAACAAAATCGAGAGGCTGGGCTGGGCCTAAACGACGAGAACGTTTTACACTATTCTTACACCGTGCCTAATGACAAGGTCCGCTTTACGGCCATTCAGAAAAACCTTGAAGAAACCGCGCCTTCACTCGCAGGCACAGAGCTTGAGGACTTCGTTACGCTGTTTTTAGCTGGAACTTCCTCTCAGCTCAACGATAGCGCCAAAGCAAACGCAAATTTCGCCAAAACAGAAAACAGTGCCAACGCTGATATCAAACTCTTCTCGCTTATTGGCGAAGCGGATTTGCTCCTCAGTGACAAAAAATACGACGAAGCGATTGCAAAATACAACGTGATTGCGTCTATGGGCTCTGCTTACGTTTCGTTTGCCAATATGCAACAAGGCAGGATCTATGAACTTCAGGGCGATGTTCCCAAAGCCGTTGCCATGTACGTCAAAGTCTTTAAGAACCCACGCCAGGAAAACCACGCAGACGCCGAAAACCGCCTCCGCTTGCTCGATCCCAACTGGCAGACGCTCGTGAGTGCCACCGATGGCGACAACGCGCCTGCAGCAAACTTCTAATTTCTTTTGAGCAGACGCGCTGCTTGCGCGTCCGCATTTCATAGCAATATGCCACGACACATCTTTTGTACGCTTCTCTGTGCTGCTCTGTTCGCTACAGGGTGTGCTGCTACTAGCAATATGCAAGCCGCAAATTCTAATCCCCCGCGCAGCGTTCAGTACGACATGGAAGTGGATTGGGCTTACCCGCTCAACGCCCGCGAAACTTTTTATCTCGGAGCTAAACCGCTCGAACAAGGCCACATCGCCGTTACACGCGATTATACATACGTCGGCTCTACGGCCCTCTCGCGTCTCGTCGCTATCAACAATGCTCAGGCTCTCAAAAAATGGGACGTTAAGCTGACGGCGCCCGTAACAGCTGGTCCTGTCGTCGTCGGTAATACCATTTATGTTGCACTTAGCGACGGCGGTATCCTTAAGCTTAATGCTGCTAATGGTGAACAAATCTGGCGCTTCGATACACAAGTTCCCATCGAAAACTCACTGACCGTTTCGGATGGCGTCGTCGCAGCCATGAACGGAAACAATCGACTCGTCGTACTGAACAGTTCTGACGGTTCCGTCAAATGGCGCCGCGAAAGACCTCGAAGTACTGAGTTTACGATGTATGGACAAGCAGCACCGCTCATTCACAATAATATCCTCTACGCTGGGTTTTCGGACGGCTACCTAACCGCTTATGCCCTGCAAAATGGTACGGCTTTGTGGACGCGCGAACTCGCCCCTGACGCTCGTTTTAAAGATCTCGATGTCCAGCCCGTCATCGTCGACGATGTGCTCTATGCTGCCAACTCTTCGGGCGGCATTTACGCCCTTTCATTGCTCGACGGCAAAACACTATGGCAACGCGATATTCGCGGCGCAAGTTCACTCGTTGCTCACCAGGACAGTCTCTACATTTCGTCGCAGTCCGGCTTCTTCAGACTCAACCGCGAAACGGGCGATACGATCTGGCAAAACGAAATTCAAAAAGAAGCTCTCATCTCGCAGCTTCAACTTGGCAAATCAGCCATCTACGCGAGTGTTCAGCGCTTCGGACTCGTCGCTATCGACCGCGTTACGGGACATACGCTCCACGTCATTGATATGGGCACCGACTTCACTGCTGCGCCCGTACTCACAGACGGCATTCTCACAGCGATCTCCAACCGCTCTACGGTCTATCGCTTCATCGTCGACGACGTTCCCCTCAAACGCTAAGTTTAGCTAACACTTAAGCGGCGCAGTTTGCGCCGCTTTTGTTTTCTCGGTCCACACTTTTACGGAGTTCTTAACATGCTTATTTCGCGCGACCTCCAGCTAGGAAACCGCACTTTTACTTTTGAAACCGGCGTCTGGGCGCCTCAAACAAATGCCTCGGTCGTTCTACGCTGTGGCAAAGCCGTCCTACTCGTCACCATCGTTGCAGGCGACGAAAACCCTGAACAAGACTTTTTTCCGCTGACGGTCGAATACCGCGAGCGATTCGCAGGTGCAGGCCATTTCCCTACGGGCGCAGGCCGCCGTGAACTCCGTTCGAGCGATGCGGAAACACTTTCTAGCCGCCTCAACGACAGAAGTCTTCGCCCACTCTTCCCCAAAGGCTATCGCCGCGAAACCGTCGTCACCATTATGGCCTTTTCGGGCGATCCCGAACTTGATATGCCTACCGCCGCACTCAACGCCGCAAGCCTCGCCCTTATGAGCAGCGATATTCCATGGGATGGGCCCGTCGTCGGTCTGCGCATCGTACGCAAAGACGGCTGTTTTATCGCCTTCCCCACAAACGACGAAGCAGCAGGCGCAGACATGAACTTCGTCATTAGCGTCGCTCCAAGCGGAATCATTATGGTTGAAGGCGGTGCCAATGAAGTCAGTGAAGATGACCTCATTTCGCTCATGGATTTTGCCCAGCAAACAGCTGCTCCACTCATGGACGCCCAACGCGCTTTTGCTGCTGAACACGGCAAAACAAAAATGCCGCTCGTCCTCCCCGAAGCTCCGGACGCGAGTCTCACTGCAATCATCGACGCCGAACGCCCCGCCTTCAGTCAAGCCTTACACATCGGCGACAAAATGGCGCGCACCAAAGCCCTCTCCGAAATTAAAACACGCTGCCTAGATGCCATTACGGCTCGTAGCGCCGAATTGAACGTACCCGTTTCAAAAACCTTCTGGGCCGACACTTTTGAAACCGTAATACGTGACCTCGCGCGTGCCCAAATCCTTAACGGTGAACGCTTCGATGGCCGTCGACTCAACGAAGTACGTCCACTCACAAGCAACGTCGGTGTTCTCCCTGGCGCACACGGCTCCGCCTTCTTCTGCCGAGGACTCACACAATCACTCGCTACATGCACCCTCGGCGGACCACGCGATGCCCTCCGTACCGATAACATGTTCGGCTCACAAGACTCGCGCTTCTACCTCCACTACAACTTCCCGCCTTATAGCGTCGGCGAAGCTCGCGGACAAAAAGGCCCAGGACGTCGCGAAATCGGACACGGCATGCTCGCACAACGCGCACTTACAGCCGTCATTCCCGACGAATCTGTCTTCCCCTACTCTATTCGCGTCGTCAGCGACATCCTCTCTAGCGACGGCTCTAGCTCTATGGCCACTGTCTGCGGCGGTTGCCTCGCGCTCATGGACGCCGGTGTCCCGCTCAAAGCCCCCGTTACCGGAATCGCCATGGGACTCATCTCCGAAGGCGATCGCCACGCTGTCCTCACCGATATCGTCGGCGACGAAGACCACTTGGGCGACATGGACTTCAAAGTCTGTGGCACTAAAAAAGGTGTCACGGCGCTCCAAATGGACCTCAAAATCGAAGGTCTCACTCGAGAAACCATGCTTCAGGCCCTCCTCCAGGCCAAAGAAGCGCGACACCATATCATGGATCACATCCTTCGCACCCTCTCTGGACCGCGTCAAAAACTCCGCGACGGCGCTCCACACATCCATATGATGAAAGTCCGTAAAGCCGTCATTGGCGACGTTATTGGCTCCGGCGGAGCTAACATCCGTGCTCTCATGGCCAAAACTAACACACAAATCGATATCGACGACGACGGCAACGTCCGTATCAGCGGCACCACCGACGACGACATCAAAACATGCATCGCCGAAATCTCTGCCAAAAATCGCCGTATTGCCGTTGGCGACGTCCTCCAGGCATACATCCTCAATATCCGAGCGCCTTTTGTACGCGTCGAGCTAACCCCTAACCTCGAAGCCTCCCTCCACTTCAACGATATCGCTGGCGAAGGCCTCATCGAAGATCGCTTCAAAGCCGGTGACATCATCGCCGTCAAAGTCCTCGGCACCGATGACCGCGGAAACGTCAAAATCACAAACCGTTACAATTAACTTGTTTGAGGCCTAGCGCTATTGGCTCACGCCAATACGCGCTGGCAACTTCGCCTATTGCCTCCCGGCAATACGGCTCAGCAGCGCCGCTATTGCCCAAAGGCAATACGCGGCGCCATACGCTTAGATATTCTAATTATAAATAACACACCTCGTTACCTAAATTACATCCCAAAATAGTATATTATAATTACAACTCATACAAACAACTTAAATACAGATCATTCCCAATATAAAATTGATCTCATTTGTGTATTATAAGACTAATAATCATGAAACATAAAATATCTTTGATCGGAACGCTATGCATATCACTCTGCATTGGTTTGGTGAGTTGCGATGACAACAACGATAATGAACCAAGCTCTACTCCAATAATCTTTATGATGTCTGATGGCACACAAATTACCGCGGGTACGCCCTGTACCGAATCACCAAACGTGTGTCCCATCAACACAGTTGCTGGCGTAATGATCATTTGTTACGAAGGACATTACACAGACGTCACAAGCATACATACCGGCCAAATATGCCATGAATTCATGAATGGTATTGCTTTTGTTGACCATTTAGATTTAGTAGAACAGCCAGAATGTACCTACGAAAACGAAATCATCAATATGGGTTGTGCACACAGAACGTCATTTGATGGATTTGATGGGGAGGATTTCGGCAGTTCCATCAAATATGGCACTTGCATACAAGGACGTGACAACAGGTTTTATATTCATGACTTTTCTACTGTACTCCATACCGAAAAAGGCGAGATACTGCCTGACAAAACGCTCGCACAGCAGCAACAATTCGGTGTTTGGTATGAACTGTGTCCCTCTAATAAATGCAACGACCTTGATCCTAGCAATAAAACATGCATGGATCTTTAATTTCCGACAATAAAACGCATTGCTATTTTATGCCCGCCTAGGCAGCATGGTTGACTCAAGCCAACAGCCGCCGACACGGGCATAATATCGAGACCCTATATTTAATGACGATGTTATTCAATTGATCATTTTAACAAATGATCCACTTTAATTCATTTTAGTGTCGTAATAAATTCTGGTTTTCCATCTTTATAATAGAACACTTCGCCTGCTCCCGAAACGGCGCCTTCAAAACGCTTTTGATAAATGAAGGACGCAATTAATGCATATTGAGCATCAGGATCAGAAATCCCCTGACCAACCGTAAACTTGATCACGTTCTTACCGTCGATTGTGTCTTTTTTATCAGCGAGTAATACCCACGAAGAAGCATCATACACTCCTGTATAGGTTTGCTTAATCAGATGATTTGCAGCTGCACGAAGATTTGCCAAAGCATTTTTATCATCAGTCGTGAAGTGGCATCGTGGTTCATCCTTCAGTTTAGTCATCTTACAAAGCGCATCATCCATAGGTTTTAGTTGATGTTCTAGGTAAAAGTACAAATACCCGCCAACCTCTGGGTAAGTATCGATCATAGCCAACAATGACTCGTAAGAATAATTATCACCTGTTTTGAGATATTTATCTGGCTGAGAAGATGCATTTTCTCGGTATGCTTTTACAACTTCAGCTTTCGACACAAGCTCAGGATATTTGTCGGGCAAAACCCCAACAGGCGCAAAAGCTCCTTCATAAGCATATACTTTTTGATCGTGTGTAACGGCATAATTTCCCCAACCTTTATCGACGTTATAGACGAGGACTTCCTGTCCGTCGATCTTATCAACCGCATTAAAAAATACAGAATATTTGTTTTTGGGGTTCTGCAGTCTCAAAGAATATGATGTTGTACCGTTAGAAAATTTAAAGATCTCTTTATATGTATAGTTATCCTTGTCATCAAACGATTTGAGCGCTTTCACATAAAGCGCTTCGGCACCAGTTTCAGGATTCATCTTTCCTGTGAGCTTTAGCTTAGGAGCCACATAGACGAGATCAAAATGCTCGTACGAATCCATCATACCAACGTGATCCAGGTCGATAAAGAATTCTGACGATTCCTTGCGTTGTGGAGCAGGCACATCGGGCACATCGACCTCCAGCAACGAAGGGGTATATGTATATTGGTAGAGCTTTTTGTCACCACGAACAGCATAGAGAACCGAATGTCCTTTTTTTACTTCCACGTGGTAAACATAAGCTTTTTGAGCATCAACGTCGCTTATACCAAGAAGCGCAATTTGGTTTACATCAACCCCATCTTTAAACAGGTAATCCGCTAATGCAGCGGTCGCAGTTTGGACATTAACTGCATCAAGAGCAGGGAGTTCTGTAGATAAAACACTTACACTGATATAATCTTCTTTAGTCCAATTTGCATTTATATTTTTTGAATGAATAGTTCTATCAGCAGTTGTTCCGATAATCTTGGGCGAAGACGCTTCATCCTCAGCATTGATGATATAGACATTTTCATCACGAATAAAATACCACTTCTTATTTACTTTAATCACAACATCATTCGGATGGTCTTCAGCTTTTTCATCCTCACTTAAATGAAATACTATATCCGGGTAAATCGTCAAACTAGATACTTCGTTTTCTTTTTTTAAGATTGAGGCAAGTGTGTCAGCAGCATCAACGTGATGTTGTTTTATTTTAAACAGTTCTAAGGATTCTAAACTATAACCATCCATTGCAAATTGATAGATTGATGTGCCAAAATTGATATTATTTACAGGATTCTCTTTAACATAAGCATCCTTCAGTTCTTCAAATTTTTTCATGTTGTTTTTATCAGTTTCAGTAACAGCTTGCACGAGCTCAATCATATCCAACGCTGTCAACTCGTCTTTGTTAGCATCACCTGCCTTAAACCAGTTACATCCACCCAAACTTGCAGCCAGTACAGAAACAACAACTAAATAAAGCATCGTTTTCATGTCAGTTCCTCGTTATAATCAAAACACTTGCTTGCTGATCTTCATACAAAACAATCAATCCATTATTTCTAATACACCACTAAATGTGGTATATTAGAAATACAGCACAGAGTGTATTTGATTTTATGATTAAATTCAATAATCTATCAACCATAACATTTAGTTTTTTTGAAACAATAATAAAATTAATAGAAACAATCTGTACACTAAATAAAAAACCGCGCAATAGCTAGGCTATGGCGCGGTTAAATGATATTTAATTCATCTAATAAGTGACGTATGTAACAGCCATTTCTAGGCTAATGGCTATTCAAAGCACCCCCATACACCTTCAGCATTCTGATGTTGTACAAAAATAGTTGACACTTTTTCTGCATGGATTCTGTAAAAGAGCAGAAGCCGTAGGAGGGCGTCTATGAAGAAAAGAAATCATTATGATCACGAGTTCAAGGTTCAGGCAGTCAAATTGGCGCTTGAAAT
>JAZRWH010000076.1:0-10021 GCA_045599585.1 Myxococcota bacterium | reverse complement strand
CGCCTGTCGAACCGCTATCGCCGCCTGTCGAACCGCTATCGCCGCCTGTTGAACCGCTATCGCCGCCTGTCGAACCGCCATCGCCGCCTGTCGAACAGCCATCGCTAGAACCGAAGCATGAAGATCCTTCTTGTGAAGACCAAGATTTCTCGCAGTTATATAGCAAATTACCTGTCGTCGGATAGCGAGTTACCACGCCATCCGTGTCTTTTACCTCGAAGAAATACGATACGCATGAACCGGTTGCAGAAACAGAGGACGTCCCATAAACACCATACTTTTCGGTTCCAAGCGTTTTAGATAGTGCTGAGCAATCACCGCCGACATTAATCTTTGCTTCGACAACTGCTTTTTCTGCAGAATACTGCATCTTGAACCAAAGCTTTTTACTGCCGTCAACAAACCCTGCACCTGAAGTAATGGCACTTTTATCTGGAATATTGCGTGAAAAATCCTGAACGGACCATTTAGAAGCATAACCAACGCCAACAGAATTCAACTCAGGATTTAATATATTCCAACGATGCCCATTAGATGCCGTAAACTCACACGAACTGCCCTTGCCATTCTCGTTGAGCCATAACGAAAATGTACTATATGCACCAATAGCAGAAGCAATATTCTCAGCACCGGCACCCGAAGCAAACATTCCAACGCGAGTCCACGTACTGGTTCCAACAGAACCACAGACTGCTTTGCCATCGGTACATGCACACGAAGGATTGCCGTCACACTTACTAGGAAAATCTGAAGCTGCTGTGCTGACAAGCGTACAAGGCGAATCATGTTGAATACAACCAGCGTAGGACAACATATTAGCATGAAACTGAGCCGCTCTGTACATATCATTGTTCCAGTACACAGGCCCCATACTCGCTTTATAACAAGACACACCTTCAGAACAGTTGCTACCACAATTCGCCAAAGCCGTTACGGTATCCATACGGGCTTCGTTTGTTAAAAAGTGAATTGCACGAGCGTCTGCAGGAATATCTTCACCTTCACCGTAACTCCATGCTGTCGAAGCAGATAAACAACTTGCCACAGCTACAAGATAAAATAGTGTCTTACTCAGTTTCATGGACATACTCCCTAATCAATTTCGTATCAAACACCTACCAAAAATTCGTGTACCTTAAAGCAACAATATGCGTGTTACTGCGAACAAATCAGATCAACTCAAACAAGTGAATAACGGCGTACTTCTGGAAAAATACAGAATAACCTCGTGCTTCGGACAAGACATCCAGCCCCAATGCACAACATAATTCATAGCATATAACGCAAACAGCCTCAAGCAGCGGTACGATTGTTCAAGAAGTAACCGTGCTTCAAACTATAAAAAATACGACTGCATTCGAAGATTATAGCTAGATATATCGCAAGGCTTTTGAACCTATCCTATAAACTTTTATTATTATATCAAATCACTGCTGTCCTACGAAGTTTTCATAGAATACTCTGATAACTCAACTGTAGCTTTGTTTTATCGATATATAGTCGTCTCTAAGCATGAAAAAGACTTAAGATTACTGTTAAATCACCTGCGTCGCGAAGCCGAAGGCAAGCAGCGGGCGCGGGGATTCCAAAGGGGCGTCCGCAGGACAGAATGAGAATAAGAAAAGTTTAAAATTCTGTAACGAGCGCATTTCGTTACAGTTAATGAGAATATGTTGTGGGACAGCAGTGATATCAAATACTATTTCAAATACGGTAGTACATGTGAATTATACAAAAAAACCGATGTTCTATTTTATAAGAACATCGGCCAAAAAGGTTAACTACAAAAACTAATCTCTGGGTCTGCGATTTCCTCCGCGATGATTGCGATCTCCTCCGCGGTGATTTCCACCACGTCTATCATGGTCGCCACCACGATGATCTCTATCACCTCTTCGACGATCGCCTCCACGACGATCACGATCTCCTCCGCGATGGTCTCTATCACCACCGCGTCTGAAGCTTCGTTCACCGCGATCTCCTCCGCGACGATCCTCACGCTCCTCTTCTACTTTTGGAGCCGAGCCCATCGGGCAAGCTTCCCCAAGGTCACGAAGAGAACATGCCCAGTGAGAACGGGCTTTCATGGCCTCTACAAACTCGGCCTGATTCGTGATCTTATCAGCAAACATCGTGGCGCAAATGCCAATATCATTGATATCATCAAATACACCAGACCCGGCACAAGCAGGAACTTTCGCAACCTGTTGCGCTTCGATCGAAAGCTCGTTGTCAATACGACGACGATAAGCTGCAACAGTATCGACGCCATCAAAGCCTCGCCCCTGCGAATCTTTAATATGAAAGACATTGTCTTTGATGCCTTCTCCACGATTGTAAACATCGCGCGCAATAACAATACCTCCGCGTTCATGGAAATAATCCAACACAGCTTCAGCGGTAATCGGCTCACCCACAGAACGCCAATCTTCATTCACAAACGCATCATCGATTGTACGCGGATAGGCAACGATACGACCCACTGTAGTTTCAAACTCAATGCCCACGCCAACAAAAAGACGCGCTTCTGCACCGACTCGAACCAGGTCATACGCATGTTTTGAAAAAGCTCTGTCCGTAACGCAAATGCCGTCCAAACGCGCGGCTTTTGCACCCTCGATCAGCGCCTCAATACCGTAAGAAGCGTTGCTGCTGGCCTGCGAATACGTAAAAATATCGATAATCATTGAATCTCCTTAAAAAAACACCGAAATTCGGCAAATTCTATCCCTTGTTACCACATCTTAAGCAGAATTTGTGTTTTTGTTTTCAATGTCTTTCAAATCTTGAGCACTTAACTGATATTTTATCTATTTCAATTTAGCGCGCGGATGCTTTTCATCATAAACCTTAATAATACGATTGAGGTCGTTATGGGCATAACGCGCAGTTGTCGAAAGTTTTTCATGCCCTAAAAGTTCCTGAATTGCTCTCACATCCGCCCCAGATTCCAATAAATGCGTCGCAAAAGCATGTCGCAAACCGTGCGGCGAAACGCTTGCATCAAGCCCTTTGGCTTCTTCGTCTTCATGAAGCAGTCGACGAATGCTACGCGCAGTAATTCTGCCGCCTTTTGCATTAAGTAGTAACGCGTCCTCGTCTTGATTTCCGTCCTTATCAACCAACAAAGGACGCGTCTCAGCAAGATAGCGTCCGATGAGGTCTATGGCGGTCGTTGTAATAGGCACTTCTCGCTCTTTACTACCTTTACCCATCACCCGAATCCATCCTTCAATAAAATCAAAATCCTGAATGTTGACTGAGACGAGTTCTGATACGCGAAGACCGCTCGAATACATGAGCTCAAATGCTGTCGTATCCCGGATTGTCAGCGGAGAAGCATCCGCAGGCAGCTCAAGCAAAATATTCATTTGATCTACCGAATAAATATTTTTGATCTGCTTATCAATTTTAGGCGTCCTTAGATCGACTATGGGCGATGCATCGATCAATTCCTGACGAATCAGATAATGCATAAGACTGCGTACAGAAGAAACACGGCGCGCTCGAGATGCTGGTTTAAGTTCACCCATTCGTGCCAGCCAAACGCGCATGACGCGTCTAGTAAGACCAGATGGCGGAAGAGATTCGTGCCCTGTTGTTCGAAGAAACTGAGCAAGGATCTCCAAATCACCTTCGTACGCCGCAACCGTGTTAGGCGAATACCCTTTTAAACGAAGTGATTCCAGAAAACGCGGAATAAGTTCGATTACACTTTCTGCCATAGTTCTACCTTCATTCAACAGAAAACCATGCCAAAAAGAGGGACTAATACTTGTTCTTCAAAAAGCAAAATAACCCAAGTATCGCAAATAACAAACGAAGAGAGAATCAAAATCGATTCTGCCCTTCGTTACAACGAACTTATGAAATCAGCGGACCAAGGACATACGGCAGAAGGATGGGGAGTGCTCCCCACAAACACATCATAATACCACACAACAATCCAGTAATTGGCGATGCTGATTTTTCCGGAATCTTGAGGAACGTAACGACGCCATATCCCATCACGTAAAATGCGTACGGCATCGCAAGAAGATCGCAAATCGCTGCGAAATGATTGATTGGTATAACGCTTAAGATACCGGCAACTAAAATAGGCGAAATCACATAACAAACGAATCTCAAGGATCGATTGTAATCAAAAGACTTTCCGGTAAAAGCCACGACAGCGCTATAGCAGAGTGAAAGTGTAAAAACGAAAACAAAGATAAACAGGCCTTGCATGAGCGCCTGTCCCAAAGCTTTAATCCCGCTTTCTGAACTCACAAAACTGCCAATGAAAGAAGCTATTGCACGAATCAACACCAATACAGCCAGGTGTGGCAGCAAAGCCTCTGTAAGCGTTGCAGGATGTTCTTCCTGGCTTTCCCAAAATCGTTTAGGCCTAAACAAAAGACTAAATAGATCACCTACAAAACGTCCCCATAGTGTTTTTGCGGCATACTGAATTTTTTCTTTTGTATCTTCGCTGTAGATGTTTTTACGATGACCCAGATCATAATCTGCATAATGTTTGACATTGACTTGATATTTTTGATCATTCTGCAAATCAACCTGATCAGACGCCTCTATATCCTCTACAGCATCCAAATCCTCGTCAGCAGCTTCTGCATCGGGTTGTTCTTGCTCCGACAAAGATTCTGTCGAAGTTGATTCATCCTGTTTGCATGCGAGTAAGGCATCGAACAGTGGAGCGGCCGCGATCGTTTCCGCAACATCTTTGGACGGAACTTCTGTTGCTGTTTTGGATAGCTCCAAATCCATTTGCGCTGCTACAGTCTTATTGTCGCTCAGCTCTTTGGAATCAGCAGAATCATCAACCGAAACATGTTCAGTTTGCGCAGAATCGTGTAATTTTTCCTGCGTTATTGTTTCATTTTCTGTGATTTTTTTTAGAGCTACCGTTTTATTTTGTGTATCATTTTTATCGTCGATCAATGCTGCCATTTCAATACTCACAACAAACGAAAATGCCGCACAGAGTGCGGCATCATGCTAATCATCGAAATGATATTCTACTTAAACTGTGGATTATCAAAGATAATACGTTAAAGCGCCACAACTAGAAGGGGTAGCGGCGTATTTCTATGCGGCACAGCCAAAGAGAAATAGCCGCTCAGGGGAAGGCCTTCCCCTCCCGAAACTTTAACGATTTAAGCAGCCTACGCACGTTTAAGGTAACGACCTTCTTTGGTATCGATGACGAGAACCGTATCCTGCTCAATGAAGAGGGGGACGGCAACTTCGAGACCAGTTTCAAGGCGAGCTTTTTTCGTTGCAGCCGTAACAGTGTCTCCCTTGATCGCAGGTTCGCATTCGACAACTTTGAGCGTAACCGTATCGGGGATCTGAATGCCGATGGGGGCACCATCGTGAAGCATCACGCGGCAGTCGTCATTTTCTTTGATGAACTGAAGTTCATATTCAATGGCATCTTTCGCCAGCTCGAACTGTTCGTACGTCTCATTATTCATAAAAATATAGTTCTCGCCATTCTCATTATAGAGGTACTGGCAAGGCTGAACTTCGAAGTTCGGCTCTTCAACACGATCAGGAGCTTTAAAAGATTCCTGACGAAGTTGTTTTGTACGAATATTCTTCGCTTTAATTTTAACGTAGGTCGCACCACCGCGAGCCGTAGGCGTCTGAACAGTTTTATCAACGATAGTATAGGGATCACCATCCAAAAGGATGAGTCCGCCTTTTTTAAGATCGATTGCCTGAGGCATAAATCACTCCTAATCCATTTAATGATTCAGAAAAAAACGTGCGGCTATAACACTAAAGCCAAGCGCCCCCAAAATAGGACGTGGCAATTTAGAGCCTAATAAGTATTACTGCAACCAAAATAAGTCTTTTTGGTTCATTTTTCGCGCATTTTTCACTTTGTCGACCAAACGTTTAAAAATTATTTGCACGAATATAAATTAAGTGGTTTTTGTTTATCTCGTAAAGGGTGCCCTACAGTGGGGCAGCCATAACACGTGGGTAAAGGAAGTTACTTTATGAACGCTGCTAAATTGAAGAATTTCGTCCTCGATACTAATGTCATCCTGCACGATCCGCAGGCTATTACCAAATTCGGGGCGAGTAACGTCGTCATCCCGATTTACGTCGTCGAAGAGGTCGACAATTTCAAAAAACAGCTCAACGAGCTCGGACGATCTGCGCGTCAGTTCAGCCGTACACTTGACGAATACAGATCCCAGGGAAGCCTCGCTCAAGGCGTAAAAATGCCCGGCGGCGGTACACTCCGCGTTCTCCCTACAGAAAGAAAATATCTCCCCACGGATGGTATCTCAACGAGCATCAATGCCCCAGATACGCTCATCATGGCTACAGCCCTTCGCGTTCAAGCCGAAGAGCCCGATATCCCCTGCATCTTCATTACAAAAGACGTCAACCTCCGCATTCGCGCAGACGGCATGGGCCTGATGACCGAGAATTATGAAGAACGAAGCATCACGGTGGACGATCTCTATCCCGGTTCCGCTGAGCTTCATGTTGACGGCGACATCATTGACGAGCTTTATAGCGCCCGTGAAGTCACGCTTAATTTCTCCGCTTCAAACCACAATGAACTCGCGTTTAAATGCGCCGAACTCTCAAACGATCCTGACGTTTTCCTTTATGCTAACGAATACGTCAGACTCATCGACAGAAACGAAGAAAACCACACGGCAATGTGCCGCGTTCTCCCGCAACAAAACAAAATCGCAGCGCTCTCGACGACGCGCCCTGGTTTCGGCGGCTGCTGGGGTATTAAACCCCGCAACAAAGAACAACACTTCGCCCTCGATTGCTTACTCGACGACAATATTAAACTCGTCACACTCCTCGGTAAAGCCGGTACCGGAAAAACGCTCGTCGCCCTCGCGGCTGGCCTCCAAAAAGCTACCGAAGATCAAGCCTACTCCAAACTCCTCGTCGCTCGCCCCATCTTCCCCCTCGGCAAAGATGTCGGCTTCCTACCTGGCGGTATCGAAGACAAACTCAACCCCTGGATGCAGCCGATCTTCGATAACGTTGAGTTCCTCATGGGCCTCAATGAAGACGATAAACGCAAAAACCGCCGTAGTTACAAAGAACTCATCGATATGGGCCTCCTCCAAATCGAAGCACTCACCTACATCCGCGGTCGCTCCATCCCAAATCAATACATCATTATCGACGAAGCCCAAAACCTCACGCCACACGAAGTCAAAACCATTATCACCCGCGTTGGCCAGGGCACCAAAGTCGTCCTCACGGGCGATCCGTACCAGATAGACAACCCCTACGTAGACGCTGATAGCAACGGTCTTTCCTACGTCATCAACAAATTTAAAGGTGTTGATATCGCAGCAACCGTCACGCTTTCCAAAGGCGAACGTTCCAAACTCGCAGAACTCGCTTCTAATCTCCTCTAATCCTTTCGCCCCAAATCTAGGGGCTAACTTCAAGGACGGCTTCGGCCGTCCTTTTTTTTCACTTTATCTCATACAAACTCGCTTTATATATAGAGAGAGCAAATTTACACACTTCTGAATTTCATACATTTCATGATATAAACCTACATCATTATACAATTTGCTTCCGGCTATGCCATCTTCGCCTACGGCTTCGCTGACATACGCCTTCAGCCGCTGTCTATTGGCATTTCGCTTCGCTCACGCCAATACGCCAGCGCGTCCAGGCTATCACAATATCCTTGTGATACGCCTGGACTTATTATTCTGCGTTGTTTTACATTTTATTTCTTGCACAACACGCCACTAAAAACTAAGAAAGCGTCCCCCAGACCACGCGATAAAATGCGTTAGCCGGGTGTACTTTGTTGTCTTTCAATTTAATCCATCTCAAGATGAGTTTGTCTCTAAAGGAACCTCTATGAAACTCAATCGTACGCTGACAATGAGCCTTTTAATCTCGCTTTATGCCGCAGGCTGCACAGATGATGGCAACAATTCTAAAGACAACAATGCGTCTCAAACACAAGATGCCTGTAGTAAGATCATCACCCCTTCTTGCGACGAGAATAACGGATTTCTAAAATCCTGTGTAAACAATGAACTTGAGCGAATTCAGTGCACTGAACAGCAAATCTGTGATCCAACGCTCGGCTGCATAGACAAAACAATAGAAGTTACCTGCCAAACTTCATGCTCAGGCGATAAGTGGATAAAAACCTGCTCAGACGACACCTCTAACGAGCTGACCTGCCTTGACAATCAAACGTGCGATGTCGAAAAAGGTTGCGTCGACAAGCCCATCGTTCAGGAAGTCACTTGCCAAACCACTTGCAACGAAAATGTTTGGACTAAAACGTGTTCAGACGGCTCTTCCGAAACAAAATCCTGCGACGTAGAAACTGAAAATTGCGACGTTACCGCTCAATGCGTTGCCAAACCTCAACCGACGATAGATGTCTTCAAGTGTCTTGATGAAACGACACTCCAGCTCTGTATTGACAACGAATGTATTACTGAAGATTGCTCTAAAAACAAAAATGGTAAAACTATCTGTCAGGAATCACTCTTATCAAATGGAGAAACAACGGCTGATTGCGTCGCCCCCCCGATTGACTGGACTACTTCATGTCAAAACAACATTCTCATGCTTTCGGATGGCGTCGAAACCGTTGAAATTGAAGATTGTACTATTTCAGCTTCAATCTGTGATGCTCAAAACGAAAAATGTGTTCCAACAACGCATTTTACTTGCAACGGAACCGTTCTTACTGTCAACGACGGAGCCCAAGCTTATCAATTCGATTGTAGCGAAAATACAGATGACAATATAGCTTGCAACCCAAGTCATGGCTGTGACGCCGCGTACTGTGTCGGCTCAAGCCTCTATTATTGTGAAGCTGGTAAAGGCTGCTCCATTTCTTATAACTGTGCAATGTCAGGAATGACCTGCTCTAACGACACCTATTCGTGCACAGAAACCTGTGATCCTGCAACGACAAAACTGACTTGCGATGGTAATACAGCAATTTCATGCAAAGACGGTGGCCTTAAATACGAGTACTGCGATCAGGATCTTATGCGATGCGACGCCAATCGAGGTGGATGCTACGTCGACCCCTGTACGCCAGAACAAGACAATACCTTCCTCTGCGATAATAATGAACTACTTTACTGCATGGAAGGTTATTTCTATCTCGATCAATCCTGTGAAAACCTGACCTGTGATGCCAACGCTGGAAAGTGTGTTGAGGCAAAAGAATCATGGCGTTGTCTAAATGAAAAGACTGTGGAACTCTGTATCGGGGCTGAATGCATTACGGAGGCGTGTGCTGAAAACTCTGTCTGCAAAGAATCCAATGACAAAGACGGAAATAAAACTGCAGACTGCGTTACATCTTCATCACCCGATACTTGTAATGTTGCCACACACAAAGTGACTTGTAACGGCAATACTGCAACCCTATGCACCAACGGAAAACTAACAACGTATAATTGTGAAGATGACTTTGCTCGCTGTGATGCTTCAAAAGGCGGTTGTTACACACTTCCCTGTACAGCAGCCCAAGAAGATACTTATCTCTGTGACAGCAACGATCTTTTGCTTTGTATGTATGGTTTCTATGCACTAGACACTTCATGTGGTACACTTACCTGCGATGCTGCTGCAGGTAAGTGTAAATAACTAAAGTCAAAAGACGTATTTGAATGATACGAATCAAAAGGCGCCTACTCAGGCGCCTTTTTTATTCTTAATCGTCAACAAGGGTAGACTTAAATTATAATTATCGATTAAATTACACAACACAACTTAAACTTCGTCTTACTCAGCACAGATACTATATATAATTATATAAATTACAAACAATACAACGATTGGTTTATATCATAATACATTTCATTCTTATTCACTGCTGTCCCACAACATATTCTCATTAACTGTAACGAAATGCCTTCGGCTTCGCGACGCAGGCGATTTAACAGTAATCTTAAGTCTTTTTCATGCTTAGAAACGACTATATATCGATAAAACAAAGCTACTGTAGAGTTATCAGAGTATTCTAGGAAAA
>JAZRWH010000075.1:0-14963 GCA_045599585.1 Myxococcota bacterium | reverse complement strand
AAGCAGCGGGCGCACCGGGCGAGCGGGCGCGCATGTTGAAGCCGAAGGCAAGTTCGCGCCCGCCGATGAGCGAATTAAATCCATCCCATTGACCTGCATACACCATTGGTCTGCCGCGCGTGCAGCATGTCTGAACGAAGTGAGTTCTGCACGCGCGACAAAAGAGCGCGGGGATTCCAAAGGGGCGTCCGCGATACGACGCCCCTTTGGGCCGTCCGCAGGACAGAATGAGAATAAGAAAAGTATAGAATTCTGTAACGAGCGCATTTCGTTACAGTTAATGAGAATATGTTGTGGGACAGCAGTGATTTTTTACATATTTTATGTCTTGATAGAAGCACTTTCTTTATGAAAAAATGCCTTTTATGTGGGTAATAGGCATCTTAAAGTTCAACTTTTGCACGTAACGTTGGAGTTTTTTCATGAAAAAAGTACTTGTTCTATCAGCCATTCTCTCATGCGCGAGACGTTCATCATGTTTTGGCGCATAAGTTACCGAGTGTTCACGCGGCTGGAAGCCGCCGACCTGAATAACCCTGCCCGTCGAAGCAGAAGGCAAGCCGGGCGGGGTATGCGACATCTTCCCCCACCTTTTTGCCCGCGCGCTGAAGGCGTGCGGGCTCCTCGGCTGAGTAGGAACTTTTTTTATTTTTTAATATTTTTTAGTCTTGACTAAGCACTTTTTTATTTTTATTAAAAAACGCCTGTTTATGTGGTTAAAAGGCATTCTAAAATGCAACTTTTACACGTAACGTTGGAGGTTTTTTCATGAAAAAAGCACTTGTTCTATCAGCCATTCTCTCATGCGCTCTATTGTCAGCCTGTTCCGATCCTTGTACAAAATTTTCACAATTGTCACAATTTGATAATAAAACAAAATATGACTGCAAAAGCGACGACCCTTTAGAATGTCTACTTAAATTAGACCAAGAATATAAAGAACAGAAAAAGCTGTGTGACGCCAGTTTGGCCAAGCTGGATGAATCAGAACGATTAATTAAATGCAAAGATATAAACATCAGCGAAACGCAAGCATGTCGCGACCTAAAACATAAACTAGCTCTTAAAGAGAAAGAAGAAAATATACAACAAGTTGCAGCGGCAAAAGAACAAAAAAACGATGAAGAGGACGTGAAAAAGGACACGACTACGCCCACAGCAGGAAATAAAGATCAAAGCGTCGGCATTTTGTTTATTTTCCCAAATTCTAAAACTTATAATGAAGATTATTTTGCAATTCGTAAAAATCTTCGTTCGTTTATCACACAAATCGATCGAGACGTCGATCAATTGAACGCTGTTCCTTACGACTCCGGAGCCACCCAACTTGGTTGGAGCAAAGCAAACTCTGGTACCCTAGCCAGACTTTTGGACGAAGAAGTCAAAACCTCCGACGTCCTTGAGCCAAACCTCTTTATATCATTTACGCACGCGCTTGGCGCATTCGAAGCTGTTACAAACGTCTCCCAAAAGTATCTCGTCTTCATTAGTGACGCCGAAGGTGCTTTGGTCGGCAATGTCGACCAGGCTCAGCGCCTTATCGGTAACTTCTCCAATGATCTTAAAAAAGGCAATGTTACCCCGATCATCATCGGTTACAGCCCCGATGGTCCCGAAGCAATGCCGAACATCAATTTGCTCAAGCAAATTGCATCGAATAATAACGGCGTTTACTTCCAGGCCAATGATACAGCTGAATTTACAAACATACTTACCAACGATGTCTATAACTACATTTATAATAACGATAAAGCTAAACCATCGGAAAAATAATTTCTTTTCGGTCTAACGAAAAGCCTCTTCTTTTTTCAAACCGGGCAAATACCAAATGCTACCAACATGTTGTAGCGTATTTGCTCTGGTTCGGAGGAATGAAACAACGATACACTACAGCAGTGAGCCCGCCCACTGCTTGCCTTCGGCTTCGCGACGCAGGCGATTTAACATAGTGCGTTCCTAAATTAAGCTACACACAAAATTTACACGCTCTAAAGTTGTGCGTAATGCATTATATTATAATATTGAATTTTTCAGAATTTTGATCGTGTATCGAATAGCTGTGCATGACCTTCAGAAGCACTCAAGAGCTAAAACATCCGTAAGGACATTTAGATGCTCTATATTAGCCCTTTCTTAAAGCACTAGCAAGACATTAAGCTTGGAAGGCCATCAGAGATGCCCTAGGCAAGACCTGAGTGAGTTCCAAGCCAAGCCTCAGGGAATTTCTAGGTTAGGCTACACACAAATTTTTACACGCTCTATTTTTATGTCTTGACGGAATAGTTTTTTTTTTATGAGAAGGTAACTTTTATGCATCCAAAATTTGAATGTGTAAAAGCGAATAACCATTCATATTTCCAAATATTTTTGGTTACTAGAATTTATTCTTTGTATTAAATTTTACAAACTGAAGATTCACCATATCTATAAATTCATCGAAATTAAAATTTAATATTTGTAATTTTTACCCCAAATGAACTTTTATAACGTCAATCTCACAAAATAAGAGAGTGTTTCGAAAACGGTGTAAGCCCATCAGAAGCGCTCAAGCGAGAAGCATTTAGAACGATTGAATCATATGCCCCGGTGCTTTGCTGCAAACCGCGAGGCATCACCTTTTAAACAGCAGCGAAAAAGGAAACAAAAATGAGTGAGCAAACAAAAAGCAATGCCCCATGGATTCTTGGTATCGTTGGTATCGTTTTTACAATCATCCATATGGCATGCGCAGTTCTATGTACCGCAGCAGTCGGTGCAACCAAAGCTGTGTCAGGAGCGATAGACGTTGATCTATCAGGAATAGATCGAGCAGCTGATCCCGAAGCTTATCAAGCAGCTCTTGATGCTGCTAGTAAAGCAGCTGTTAATACGATGGATAACAGCATTACAATCATGTGGGTCGGAATAATCCTCCTCGCAATATGCTTCATTTTATCATTCTTTGGTAAAAGTAAATTTTCAAAGATTACGGGCATCATCATGGTCGTGGGCTCAATTATTGCTACGATTGTCTGTTGCATGCACTTCTCACTGATGGGTCTCATCGCTGGTATTCTCTACTTAGTTGCTGGTTGCATCAGCATTACCAACTTCAAGAAAGCAGCTGCATAATCACGAGGATCCACTCCGATGCCGATTCATCTTTTTGACAACATCTTTGGCACGCAAACGCCTTTCTACGGGTTGTGTGCAGGTATTGGCCTTTTGGTAATCGGCATTCGGATGCTCATCGGATTTCGCGAGTTTTCGATGAATGACAAGCGTCAGAATGAACTTCTGTTCGGCTTTCCATTCATGGTCATCACCGGTGTCATTTTCGCTTTTCTGCTTGATGCAGCATTCACCGGTGATTGGCGAACCTGGATGAATGATGACGTCAGACGCTTTGGCTTTACCTACACGGGATGGCTTCTTGGTGTTATTCTCTTTCTATCGATTTATGGTCGATACACATCTTTTGGACCGCGTTTCTGCCTAAATTTTTTCCTGCCTAGTCTTGCATTATCACAGGCCATTGGAAGAATTGGCTGCTTTCTTGGCGGGTGTTGTTATGGAATGCCATGCGCGTGGGGAGTACATTATCCTCCAGGCTCAGCGCCCTACGCCAATGTTGGGGATATCGGGGTCATGCCAATTCAATTGTTCGAATCTGAAGCATTGGTGCTGTTAGCACTGATTTGTCTACGAACTGAATTTAAATATAAAGCCATTGTATATTTATTTGGTGTGTCCACGATTCGGTTTATTTGTGAATTCTTTAGAGGAGACCTCCGAGGTGATATTCTCGGAATTTCAGTACTGTCGCCACAACAAATCATGTCCATCATTTTCTTTTTTATCGCGATAGTTCTGTGCGTATTTGTATTTAAATCACGAATACAACTAAATAAAATTAGCTAACCATATCACTTTGATATAATTTTATTCGTGTGTATAAATATATTGTTCATCATCTTTTAAGAGTATTTGACACATTTCTACGTCAATTTCCTCAATCCTTTCGGTTACAGCCTACAGGCTACGCCCTCAAGGTTCTTCGTCGCTTCCTCGACTTTGCATTCAAACGCTCTCAGAATTCGAAAACATTTTAATTTCAAATTACAACGCAGTCAGAGAAAACTGATTCGCAGAAATGATATTTGACACTCCTCTTTGAGCAGCAGTTTGCGAAGCCATAGCCAAAGGCACACACTAATCGCACAGCCTTAGCTGTGCGCCCCCAAAGATACAAAAAAAGCCGGAACACACAAGATATGCTCCGACTTTATCGTATTATTTAGCGCATTGAGCTAGCAGAGTGGCACATTACACTTCACACTGATGGCATTGGAAGTATTGTCCGTTTCGATGCACTCAACAAATTCACCGCGATTCTTACCTTCGGTCGGTTCATCGATAATATAATAGATGCTCATATCTTTAGAGAACTCAATGATAATATCCTGAGCATTATCGACACGCTTTGCATGGCCGCCCACCCATTTGTAGGATGCGGTAGCCGGTGCACCAGGAGCAATCACTGTATCGACCTTTGTGTGACCGATGCGGGCCGTGACGCCATCTTGTACGACGTAGAACGTCACGTCAACGCCAGCTTTGACACCGAGCGAACCTTTATTTTCGATAGAGGCCGTGAGCGAGATGAGGTTGTTATCGGTCATGGTGCTGCTGCAGACGAAACCACAGCTATTGGAAGTATCGGCGGTGAGCGATACAGCAGCGAGGTTAGGCGCATTGAAAGCACCGGAAGGCTGAACGTTCTGGTGGAAGTTATTGAGACGCGGATTTCGCCAGTTGGCTTCGGGATTCGCAGGCACGGTACCATCTTCGTTAATATTTGTGACGTAGTAGTTGTGCTGGTTCCAAATTCGTCGCGTACGCACCCACTGACCGTTGGGATCTTCGAAAGCGCGGACGCCATAGATCTCATCACTCTTATAACGCGTCGAGGCAATGACGATCTCGGTCGACCCGTCATTGTCGACATCGACGATAATCGGATACTCCGTCAACGTGCCGTTGGTATTAGGCGTTGAGAAGACGTGAACGGCATCGTTGTAGTTATCACCGTCTTCGTCTTTGCCGCTGCCTTTGCCCGAATAGACGTGGAGCGTTTGTTCATCGCCGTAGACGACCTCAGCAATGCCATCGCCTTCGAAGTCAAAGACCGAGGAACCCGTTGCAGCACTCGTGTAGTCGCGGATATTTGCATCGGCCCATAAAATTTCCATACCATTGTCGGTATTACTATAGACGATATAATACCAGCGCGAAGCGAAACCGATATCGGGCCGTTTGTCGCCGTCAAAGTCAGCGATGACGGGTGCGCCACCGCCAGCCAAGCAGTTATAGGTTGTTTTGTTCGTGTTACAATTGAGGTTAAGCTCTTTTTGTGCACGCTCATAGTTAATAGGGATATCCGCGGTACGTTCAACTGATTTAGACCAAACGCCGTCCTTTTTATATAATTTCCAAACTTCAAATTTGCCAGGAGCCTGAGTTGTATAATAAGTTCGGACGACTTCGGGAGCAAGCTCACCTTTTTCGGCAGCATTCTCAGAATCGGGCAAAAGATCTGCAACCGCCCAATATTCGCGGCTTTTACCTGTACCCGCAATGAGAGGATTGCAGTTATTATCATAAATCCCGTAGCCAACAATTTCCATCGGCCCGTCTTCATCCAAGTTAACGGGGAGCGGGCGATAACCGAGGTTGCCCTGACAACGCCATTTAAGATTTGTACCGTCGTATTCAATGATACCGCGGTGCGTAATGATCTCGGCAATACCATCCCCGTCGAGGTCTGCGATCGAAGTATCGGTCTGTCCACCGATCGCATCAATGCCATACGAGGTTGGCACAGAGGCTTTGACTTTGAGTGAATACCCTGTTTGGCTATTTTCGTCAGGAACGACGTTGAGAATATCAACCGTATTAGGGCTTTGGGCGATGCGCGTAGCAACGATCTCTACTTGTCCATCGCCGTCAATGTCACCAGCAGAGACGTTTTCAGCTGGGTAATAAATGGCAGGAGAAGAGGCAATTTCACGTCCATCATCGCCGCTGATCACGCGCAAAACGCCTGGAACTGTGTAGTACGAACCGTCGCCGAGCTTGATGTTTCGCGACGCAAAGACGACATCAGGAACGTCATCAGCGTTGACAAAACCATCTCCGTTGTCATCTGTAAGGTTGATGGCAATCGGAGTGTCAAGCACTTCATCGTAATCCGGATAAACCGAAGGCTTGCCGCCAGGTAGATCTTTAGGCCACGACCATTGGAGGCGTGGCTCAAACGTCCCCGTTTGAGGCAGAACAACGCAGGCATTCGGGTCAGCATCGACCGAGACACACATATGCGTCGTTTCTTCACAGTACTCGTCAAACGCACAGTCATTGGAGGAATTACACGACTTGCCTTTGGTGATACACTGGGCAAACAAGCAGACTTCAGAGGATAAATCGCAGCAAAGCGCATCGTCTTCGCCGCAACGAATACCGTCGCATTTATCACGACATGCACCATTGTGACATTCCTGATCAGCGTCACAGCAAATGTTTCCGCATTTTTCGACCTCAGGACTGCACGTAAGGACACAATCCCCATTTTCGCAGACATAGCCTTCGTCACAGCACAGAACAGTGCTCATATAATATGACTCGCAAGCTGTCTGTGTATCGCTACAATCCTTGACGCAACCGTACTCACTGTGACAACTGTAGCCAGCACCGCAACATTCATCCGCACATTTCGGCGAACCATCGGCACAAGCATCCGAACAACCTTCGTAGACGGGATCACAGAGCTGGCCATTTTCACAGCAAACATTGCCGCAGGCCGTTGCGCAAGGTTCACATTTGCCTTCGACACACGATTCGATGCCCGTACAAGCGGGCGAGCATCCATCCCCTATTGAAGGTTGATCGCCACCTGGTTCAGTACCACCTGGTTCGGTACCGCCAGGCTCATTACCGCCTGGTTCACTACCACCTGGTTCACTACCGCCTGGCTGATTGCCAGATCCTTCTGATGGTTTATCCACACAAGAGCCATTTTCACAAACCTGATCTGACTTACAAAGCGCGCAGGAATCGGATGAACTAGTACTATTCCCTGAATCATCACTGCAACCCAAACCAATTGCAGAGAGGATAGCTATCGAAGACCAAAATAAAGTTTGTTTGTACTTCATCATACGCTCCTTTTATATCCAATTACACTAAAGTTATATCCAATTACACTAAAGCCCCACATGAACAAGCAGACCGCCCATCATGCGGGAACTATTTCGGAACAATTTAGCAAATCGGCACAGGACATTTAATTGTCATAGCATCCGCTGTATTGTCTGTTTCGATGCATTCAATAATATCGCCTTCCGTATTATTCTCTGTGGCTTCATCAATAATATAATAGATCATCATATTCTGACTATATTCAATCAAAACGTCTTCACCATTATCAACACGTTTGGCGTGACCGCCAATCCATTTATATGAAGCCGAAGCCGAAGCCCCCGGAGCAACAACTTTGTCAATCTTTGTAGAACCGATGCGAGCCGTCACCCCATTTTGCACGACATAGAATGTCACGTTAACGCCAGATTTAACACCTAACGAACCTTTATTTTCGATGTTTGCTTGGATCGTCAATAAAACGTTGTCGTTCATGCTTCCATTACAAACAAAACCGCAACCAGCGGACGTGTCAGCCTCAATCGATGATGCAACGAGGTTCGGAGCATTAAACAGACCGTCAGGTTGTACGTTTTGTCTAAAGTTATTAAGTCCAGAAACTTTCCAGTTTTGCTGCTCATGTTTGGGGACTGTACCGTCTTCGTTAATATTCGTAACATGGTAGTCAAACTGGTTCCAAATACGGCGCGTACGTACCCAATGTCCCGAAGGATCGTAATAAGCGCGAATACCCGTGACCGTTTTTTCAAAAGCATAGTCGTTCGAAACGACGACGATTTCACTGTGGTAATCGTTATCGACATCGACGACGAGCGGGTACTCAATCAACGTACCGCTTGAATTTGGAATATCGTTGATCAGCTTTTCTGCCGAACGATAGCCATGCTGCACAGCATCATTGCCCGGTCCGCGATAAACATGCAAATTGAGTTCATCAGCATAAAGGACTTCAGCGACCCCATCGCCTTCGAAGTCAAAAAGACTCGACCCTGTTGCCTTGCTCGAATAGTCCTGTGTATTGAAATCGGTCCAAAGGATGTCACCAGTTCCATCATAAACGACGTAAGACCAAGCCGTCGCTAAACCGATATCAGGTTTTTTGTCGCCGTTAAAGTCTGCCACGACGAGCGGTCCGCCCCCGGTTGAACACATGGAGCGTCGTCGATACTCCTTATATTCATCCGTATTGGTTGCGGCACTGCTATTGGCAGTTGCTGATAGCTGACGTGTACAAGAGAGTTTGTTACCATCTGGATAAGTATAGGACATCGTCTTGGCCATAACGCTATCTACGTATGCGTAATCAACCGGCATATCACGCTGCCATATTTGCTCACGGCTAAAGAGCCCAGTCTGTGGATCTTTAAAAATCTTGTAAGCGTGAACAGTACCAGGCGGAGGCGTAACAATGTTACCCGATCCAGACCCACCAGAAACCATACCTAACTGTTCGACATCCAAACGGCCATTTGCGTGATCATTTACAAGGTCAAGATCAGCCAAAACAGTATATCCCTTGACAGTATCCGTACTAATACGTTTGCAATTCTTATCGTAGATCCCACCACCAACGAGTTCTATTTCACCGTCGCCATCCAGATCGGCAGCAGTATACCCGCCAAGTCCAGTCCCAAAACCGGACTTGCAACGATAACTGTACGTCCCTACGCCATTTTCATCTTCATTGTACTCTATAATACCAGCACTGGTCACGATCTGCGGATATTCGCCGCCGTCGAAGTTGACAAAGCGCGGAAACTGACCATCACCATCAAGCTTTGCAATCTCTTTAAACTCGTAGCCGCTGCCATCCGTTTTAGGCACGAGATTCAAAATTACAGTTCGCGTTACACCGTCTGTATCCTGAATTCTAAAGACAAGTTCGGGGTATTCATCATGATTTACTTTGGCTGCACCTGGATCGCGCGACAACCAGAACTTGACATCGGGATGTGTTGCCAACTCGTGTCCATCATCGCCACTAATAGCACGCAATACGTTCGTGCCCGTGTAATGATGATCTTTTAGAGTCTTGGAAAACGACGTAAAGACAAGATCTGGGATATCGTTTTCGTCAATCTTTCCATCGCCGTTGTCGTCCGTCAAATTAATGACGATAGGATTGTTCATAACCTGATCATATTCAGGATGAACTGTTGGCACGCCATTAGGCGTGCTGGTTTTAGGCCAATGCCATTTAAGACTCGGTTCAAACTTTCCTGCTTTTGGCAAAACGACACAGGCATTCGGATCAACATCAACGCCCACGCACATTTGCAATGTTTCTTCACAATACTCATCAAGAGCGCAGTCATTGGACGATGAGCAAGGCGAGCCTTTAGCCATGCATTGCGCAAAAAGACAGACTTCGGACGCCGAATCACAACAAAGGGCTTCATCCTCACCGCATCGAATACCTTCACATTTGTCGCGACACGCTCCGTTGTGGCATTCTTGATTAGCTTCACAGCAAATATTGCCACATTGTTCTACTTCTGGACTGCAGGAAACCACACAATCACCGTCTGCACAAACGAATCCTTCATCACAGCACAGAACAGTGCTCATCTGATAGGAATCGCACGCCGTTTGGCTGTCACTACAATCTTTGACGCAACCGTACTCGCTATGGCAACTGTAGCCTTCACCGCAACACTCATCCGCGCATTTCGACGAACCATCAGCACAAGCATCCGAGCAACCCTCGTAGACGAGATCGCATAGCTGGCCGTTTTCGCAGCACACATTGCCACACGCCGTTGCGCAGGGTTCGCATTTACCTTCTACACACGATTCTATGCCTGTGCATTCAGGCGAACATCCATCCCCCATCGAAGGTTGATCGCCAGGCTGATTGCCGCCAGGCTGATTGCCGCCAGGCTGGTTGCCGCCAGGCTGGTTGCCGCCAGGCTGATTGTTAGCCCCACCAGACGGATTGTCTATGCAGCTGCCATTTTCACAAACCTGATCGGATGTACAAAGCGCGCATGGATCGGATGCTCCAGCACTTTTGCCCGAATCGTCGCTACATCCGAAACCTGTAGCCGAAACAATGGCTATAGACGCCCAGAATAATGTTTGTTTGTACTTCATCATACGCTCCTTAACAGTGAGGGGTAAACATACTAATTTAAATGTTTATTTATTGAAAAACTTATGATGTACCTCAAAGAACCACAGATCATCACCAATCTCGATCGTTTTCATGTTAACCTGATAGTGATTATATTTCTTGAATTTTTTGTCAAAAGCGCTGTTTAGATAACCTCTCTGCCATTGATCATTCGTTTGATTATCGATTGCAGCTTTAGTGTGTGCACCACTTACAATCATATAATGCACGATTTCAGGCCCATCATTATTCATGATTGCTGCCAAACAGCGTTTGTAATACTCTCCAAGATCCTGAACATAATCCTCGGCAGTCAGATCAAATTCGCGAGCAAAGCTATTAATGATCTGTGGCGCACCAAATATATTATCAAACGCAGCCTCAGAAGCCATGCAAGACGGAAGCGTCATATCCCCGAGCTTAGGATCCATTTCTCGATTATGCTTGTACTTTTTAAAATACACATCGGAACGATTAAAATATCTATAGATTGCAACATTATTTTTAAACAGCGGATGATCTTTAGGTTCTAATTTATCCCATGTTACATCGACATTATAATATTGGCCATTTAATTTAACGATATTCCAACCGTGTGACTCCGGTTCACCATTATCCTGACTGGCTGTTCCCGTGCTGTAATAGCACGGAATACCAAGTTCGCGCATAAGGTATTGAAACGCTCTAGCATGTCCTGCACAAACAGACTCATGATTGACGATTGCGCTAAATGCTGTTTGATTGAATTCAGAACTATCGATATAAGCCGTATTACGAGCAAGGGCATCATGAACATATAATTCTTGTTCTTCCTGCGTCTTATAAGCGCGAGCGATCTCTAAAATCTTTTCGGATGCATCATGAAAACGACGTTTATTATTTTCTAAATCAAGAGCCAGATCATTAAAGGTCATGCTAAGCAACACATATGTGCTGTTACGAGAACGCGTTGTTTCAATATAATAACTCGAATCAAGCCAAAAAAACTGAGGCTGATCTTTGTGAATTGATGACATGACGCGGTCTATTGAGGATTGAACAACTTTGTGATCAAAAACGACTTCGTTTGTCCCTTGCGAAATAGCATCGAAGATTTGAGCATAAATCTCCTGCTCATCAGCCGTCAGTTGTGCATAATATATAGAATATTCAGGATTAAATTCAAGATCGACAAGATGCTCTTGGAGTGCAGGCGTTTTTTTTCCTTCAGGCTCTAGCTTACGATCGACAACGTTCGTTTCATTCGCAACATCGCCTCTAATTGATTGTATAAATTGAGAAAAATTGTCAAAGCTTAGGCTTGAGAATCGATCTGGAGTAATAAATACAAAACAAAAGACGACCACGACTGCAGCAATCATAAAGGTCGTTAACAGCAGTACGGAAAGACATCCGCTTTTTTTATTATCAGACGACATTAAACAATACTCCTGTATCGAGACATCGGTCTGCAGTTATGAATCCAGAGGCTCAACCAGCACCTTCCATTCAATCGATCAATTGAGCTAATGCCTCTTAGATGAGGGGGACATACGCCCCCTCGAAATTATATTATAATATAATTTCACCTTCGACCGGGCAAGCCTCAAGCGGATACGACGAACTCTCGTTATTTTCTTCGTGGCACTCGTGGAAAGCAATGTAACTCTCTTTGGAGCCACCATCATCGACGTTGAACATAACCTGATACTTCGAAGGATCGATATCCGTGACTTTTACGGCTGTACCATTAACAGTGATCATAGCCGACATATCCCAGCTGTAGGTTGCAGAAGCGTAGCTGCCTGCTGCGATTGATTCCTTCGTAAAAGCAGTACCAACGTATGCACGATACGTCTTGCCATCAGAATGAACGTAATTGTCGATGTAGAAAGAAATACCAAGTTCATCAGAAATACCGAGTGAACCAGCATTCTTGATGGTTGCAGTCAAGAGCAAACGCGGATCTGTTTTTCCATCCTCCCCCTTATGCTTACAATTATCGAGTGAATATTTAAAATCGGCTGCAATGAAGTCAGGGGCTAAATTGACAGTCGGCTGAATGTTTTCGCGGTAATTGTTGAGGTGCGGATTAAGCCAATTGGCTTCTTCATACTGAGGCACCGAACCGTCATCATTAATATTGGTGACATGGTAGGTATGTTGATTCCAGATCGTACGCGTTCGTACCCAGTTATCATAAGTATCTTCGTAGGCGATGACACCGAGTGGCGAATTACTAAAACTACCGCAACTGTAGTAAGAACTCGTTGTAATGATTTCAGTTCGACCATTATTATCGACGTCAACGATCAGCGGATAGTCAAGAACGGTACCAGATGTTGCGGGGGTTTCCCATAAAACCGTACCGTTTGATCCATCATAAATGCGGAGGTAACACTGATCTCGATACACGACTTCCGCTTTTCCGTCACCTTCGAAGTCGAAAACAGAAGACCCCGTACGATAGCTAGAAGAGTCATTGGTAGGAGTAGACCACAAAATCGTTCCGGTATCACCATTAAAGACGGCGTATTGAGAGCCACCGGCTAGACCAATCTCGGGTTTACTGTCTCCGTTAAAGTCTGCAATATTGGGATGACCGCCACCTCCACCAGGATGTTTCGTTTGCCAAATCTTACTCTGTGTCCATTTGCCATCTTTTTTATAGACTTTCCAAACGCTAACGTAACCATCCGTTGCACTTAACGATTTAACACGAACGATTTCTGGAACGAGTTCCCCCGATCCTTGAGGATCTGTTTGGTTGGGCAAAAGATCGGCTACAGCAGTGAAGCCCCATGACCCTTCCGTTTCGTCCATGATCAAATTGCATTTATTATCGTACATCTTGTGTCCGATAATCTCACTCTGACCATCTTGATCAAGATCAGCAATTACAAAACCGTACTGGTACCAAGCGCTGTAGCTCGGAAAATACATCGTACACTGCCATTTTGTAAGATCGTTACCTTTGACAATACCACGTGTCGTTACAATTTCGGGAATGCCATCGGAATCAATATCAGCAACTGCCGGATGAATATCGACCCAATATCGGCTACTCGAATTAACAAGCTTGTCATCAGGGATCTTAAAGAAGGCTTTTTCCTGGATCGTCCATGTTCCATCCACATTATTCAAATTGAGAATGACCATACCCGATGTATTCGCAGTCGTCATTGCGGTCGTCGCAATAATTTCTATTTTACCGTCATTATCGATATCGGCAAGCGCCATTCCATCATAATCATTAAAGTTATACTTTTTCGATGAAGCGATAACTTTGCCAGTGGATCCATTTAATACAATAAGCTCAAAGTTCATATTTGTAAATACGACTTCTGGAATGCCATCGCCCGTAATATCAGCAACGGCAGGCGTATTTTCAACTCGAACGTCTTTATAATGCCATTTTACACGTGGCGCGAACTTACCAACTGGCGGGTTATAAATACAAGCACTATCATCTTCGTCGGCAGAAACACAGCGTTTAGAAGCTACGTCACAGGTACTCCAGAAATCGCAATCGTGGTCTGACGCACATTCTTTTTCACTCGTGGGTTCGAGACATTTGCCGAATACGCATACTTCTCCGACGTCGCAGCAGAATCCTTCCCCTGTTCCACAGCGGACGACGTTTTCAGCGCATTTTATTTTGCACATATCCTCATCGCATACATGATCTGCATCGCAGCAGAACTCGCCTTCAAAATTGTTGGCAGGATCAGCTTTTCCGCACAACGAACCGCCTTCACATGTTGGCTGACAATAGGTGTTATCTGAACAAGCGCGATCTGACGCACAGCACAGATAGCCGTTACATGCATCGCGACCATCATCGCAAGCAATTTCACAGGCCCCAGATTCGGAACAAACTTCATTGTCATTGCAGAACATGCCATTGCAGGCGTGTTTGCCGTAATCCATGGCTTCACATTTGCCGGTATAGAGGTCACAACCAAAGCCTTCTTCGCAACAAACGCCGCCGCATACTTCGCTGTTACACGCAACGCAATTTCCATCGACACAAGACTGATCTGCGGAACAAGCTAGACAAGGATCTGAGAGTTTTTCGCAAGCTTTTCCATCGATGCATTGTTCGTCAACGGCGCACGTAGCACAGAAATCTGTCGCATCGTAGCAAACATTGTTTCGGCAAACCTGGTTTTCATTGCATTTTAAACAACCTGCTTGGTTGATGCTATCGACGTCGTAGCAAATTCCACCCACGCATTTTGTATTCGAACCGCATGAAGCACAGGCCTCTTCCACTTTGACACAGGCTGCATCCACACACGTCTCATCAGAGGCACACGTCGAACACGAATGATGAACTGCATCGCCAACGCATTCGCCATCTTTGCAAATGTAATTTGCGTCACACGCAGGATCACACGTTTTGACGGCGGGCTCGTCTAGGCAAACGCCGTTTTCACATTTGACACAGTCAGAGGCACACGTCGGCGGAAGAACTTCGTCGTCCTTACAAACGCCGTCTTCACATTTGACACAATCCGAAGCACACGTCGGCGGAACCACGACATCGTCTTTGCAAATGCCATCTTCACATTTGACACAATCAGAGGCACACGTCGATTTATCACCAGAAGACGAACCAACATTGTCATCAGAACAACTACAAGCCAATGATGCTGCCAAACACAAACAAAAC
>JAZRWH010000074.1:0-3602 GCA_045599585.1 Myxococcota bacterium | reverse complement strand
TCCTCACTACTATACCAGCGCTCGGGTCGCTCCTCAGCGTTGCCTTATCCTCTGGAATAGTGGTCGAGTATTTTATCAAAACAAATGAGGGATGTCGCCCCCTCGTTTTCAAATTGTCCTTGATTTGGGGGACACTTCACGCCGCGACCCCCTCTAGGCATGGCCTCTTACACAAGGTTAAATACCACTAGGTCTTCACACGCTTAAAAAGCAAATTCGCAAAACGCTTCGCATACGCTGGCACAAGCATCACGTTGGACGTAATCCCGTAGTGCGATTTCATATACTCTGCTGACGGAAATGCCGTGCGAAGACACGCCTTCGGCGAATCAAATAACGCCGCCGTAAAAGCTAAATACGCCGGACGCGAGAACTTGTGCTCCAAAGGATGGAATAACCCACCTTTGATGATCCGATGCATTAAAAATTCACGCTGACACTTCGAAGGCTCCAATCGCTTGAGAATGTCTTCCGGTATCGGCGTGTTGAATAATATAAAAGGTAAGTACAGCGAAAAATAAACCGCTGTCTTCACACGCATCGATTCGACACGCTCCGCAAAACGCTCCCAATTGATCGCTGGGTACGCCCTTACGATGCGGTCTACATCCGTGTGAAGCCTCAATCCAGGTGCACGGACGTACGAATGCTTCGCGGTATGCAAACATACCTGAAGAAGATTTGATTCGGGATCTAAAATCTTAAGGTCACTCCCCTCAACCGAAAGCGCCGTCTCAAATAACGATTCTGCCGTCGGCTCAATCTCTGGTGCAATCCAACGACCCGCTATCGATCGCCACTGAAGCTCTAACCACATAATGTCGTCGGTTAGATCCATGCGATACTCCGTCCCGCCACTCAGGAGACCTGCTTCTACCCCCTCTTCCTCAATCGTCACTTTCGCCCTAAAGCCAAGCGAATATCCAAGTCCCATGACGATTTCATGCGCACGCCTAAAGTCACTCTTCTTTACAAGCGTATCAAAATCACCCATCGGACACTCTTCGGGATACGGGTAAATCGCACGCGCAATACCCGCATTCTTTAAAGCAATCACAGGAATGTTTTCCGCCTTCAGCGCAGAAGCTAACTGGTCTAACTTCTCAAATCGTTGCGTTAACCTGTACTTCCAATCGTCCGCAGCTTGCTGCCACATCGGCGACGTTTTGCCTAAGGCCTCTAATCGCATCGCAACAATCGACGCAACTTCATGCTCTTGGGCAAATTCAAAAAGTCGACGCTCGTTGCACTGCGTGTAGTTCGAATAAATTGTTTCCAAATTCGCTGCTTCTCGCGCTACAAGACAAGAAACAAGCATCTTTTCGTACGGTGTCTTTACCAGTTGATCGATTTCGTTCTTCTTCATAGTCTGATCTCTGACCTCCAGCTCCTCATGCTTCTCTGCTGCAACAAGAAAAATCGTCTGTTTTTTCTGTCGCGCACTAAACAATTACCAAAAACACTTCTTTCATAGTAGTATATACATCGTCTTTGTCGCTCTGATTTTTTTAGACAGGATTTGCCATGCCACCAGAAACAAAAGCTATTCAAGATTATGAGCACGTTTTGTCCTCTGATATGGATCTCCAGGACGCCCTTCGCTCCCGCTCGCTCGATGGTTATGCCATCCGAAAGTTCGAAGTGAAACATTGCGCCCTCGAAAACGTTTCGCTCAACAACGTCCTCTTCCACCTTATCACGATGCAGGGTATTTGCGGCGATGAACTCACCGCTGACGCGATTCAAATTACGCAGTCGCGCCTCAATCAAGCATCGTTCAGAAGAAGCAATATCAATGGCCTCAATATGCTTAATAGCGAAGCCCGCGAATGCTCCTTCGATGAAAGCGTCCTCGAAAATTCTAGTTTCTTTTCGAGTGAAATTCAAAATATGTCCTTTAGACATGCTAAACTCATTAAGTCGCAGTTCAAAGACATCAACGGATACGGTGCGAAATTCTCTAACGCTTTCCTCGCACAGACGCAGCTCTCCGAAAATGCGGAACTCTCGCGTGCAGACTTCTCACGCGCTATGCTCATCGACGTTTCGCTAAAAAATGCGAACCTCTTTGCATCGAATTTCTCCGATGCCATCCTCATCCGTTGCGATCTGCGCGGCGTTAACCTCGCAATGGCCGACCTCCGTGGAGCCGCCATTATCGACTGCCAGTACGGTCCCGGTGACTTCGACGGCGCTCAGCGCAATTGATACGACCTCTCGCTTCCGCACCCTTCAGAGCTACACTCACCATGATTTTCTCTCTATAAGGACTATAAAGATGGCTTCATCAAAAGAACACACCGAAATCCGCGCTGCCCTCGAGCGCTACTCCAAAGAAGAACTCGTCGACCTCATGGAACATTTGCTCCGCATCTACGTCCTCGCTGAGCCCGTTAAACTCGACGCGTCCCTCAAAAAACCGGATACCCTCAAAGAACTTAGCGGCTACTCCTTCCAGCAAGTACTCGCGATGCTCAAATCTACCCTCGATCTCGATGAACTCGATCAGTTCCGCGCTACACCCTTCACAACTTACGTGAACGTCGGTGGCCTCGAGATCGATATCAATGGCCCCGCGCCTACTGCCGCTCCCGCGCCTGCCACAGCCTCCGATGATGACGATCACCACGACGTCGACGACGAAGATCTCTCCCCTGCCGAACGCATGGATATCGATTCTAAACCTTGGCGCTCCGCTCCCTCTAAACCCACTCCCGCACCCGCTTCTAAATCTGAAACACCTTCCATGGCCGAACTCTTCTCCGATGATAACGCCAAAGATCGCGGTTTCATTATGTTCGATGAAGCACCCACTGCCGCGCAAGACGACGACGACGAACTTCCTCCCCCTATCGCAGATGTCGCCCCCGGCGACGACCCCAAAGTCCCACCCGCTCAAAACGACTTCGCTCGCGCTGCCGCTACCCGCGAAGATGCTCCCGAACCCGCTGCCGTTAAACCGCCTGAACTCGCGCCCGGCGATAAACAAATCGATCCCTCGAACCGCTTCGCTATGCTCGATCTCGACTAGGAGTTGCTCATGCCCGCGTCTGACCTCACTCGCGTCCGCGCTTTCTTCGAACGCGGCGAATTCTTCCTTAAACAAGGACAATTCTCCGACGCTGCGACGAATTTCAAAGACGCTCTCAAACTTAATCCCGATTTCCTCCCCGCGCGTACACGACTCGCTCTCGCTCTCGCGAACGAACACAAATACCTCGACGCTATCAAAACCCTCGAAGAAGGACGAAAACAAGTCCCCCTCCGCGATGACCAAAGCGTAGAAGTCCTCTCCTTGCTCGGTTCCATCTGCCTCGTCCGCCAGGATTACCCCGCCGCGATCTACTATATTAAAGCAGCGCGAAAACTTGATCCCAACGACGCTCAGCTCCGACTCCTCATGGCCTCCTGCTACGCTAAAGCCGGAAAATTCGCTGAGTGCCTCGACCTCCTCCTCGAAAGCGCTCGCGTCCACAAATAACTTCCCACCCACATCCCTAAAGGCCGAAGGCTCCGCTTTCGGCCTTTTTTATGCCCGCCTCCCTCCCATAATCTTTCTCGCTTTTGTAAGGGGGACGTCTCCCCCTGAGCGGCTATTTGCT
>JAZRWH010000073.1:0-6877 GCA_045599585.1 Myxococcota bacterium | reverse complement strand
AACGTAAAATGAGCAAATGATCGCATCAAACCTCCGTATGTGTAGTTATGCAAAATCATCATACACCGGATTGATGCGGTCCTTCTTCATTTTTATGCATTTGAAACGATAATCTACCGTCTCCCCCTGAGCGGCTATTTGCACGCAAATACGCCGCTACCCCCTCCCCTCTATACAAGAGCAGTTTTGCTCACGTACCTTGTGCCCAAAGCTTCATACTTTGGGCTTTTTTTTGCCCTATTCAATCTTTCCCACGTCCCTCACTTAATTACACAATAAAAGAACATTGAGATTCCCAAGAGATACATACGAGGTACCTGTTCCTCTATGGTTCAGTCCTCAGGACAAAAATAATTATACTTTTATTGTATTGTGCTCATGTCTTTGCAATTTGTGAGATCTATGCGTTGGACATCAAAGAATCATACGCGTTATTTTTGACGATAGACATATAAAAGCGTAGACTAAAAATGTGTCGGTATTGGCTGACACCTAAATTGTTTGTTAAACCGGACGTGGTGTCCGGTGTTTGTTTCTTTTGAGAAGGAGAAGTTCCCATGTCCCTCGTGAAAAAAGCTGCTGCCGAGTTGATCGGCACGTTTTGGCTTGTTTTCGGTGGCTGCGGTGCTGCGTGTCTCGCTTGCGGTGCTAATAATTTCGGTATCGGTTATGTTGGCGTTTCACTCGCATTCGGTCTCACCGTTTTGACGATGGCTTATGCCATTGGTCATATCTCTGGCTGCCACCTTAACCCCGCTGTTACGCTCGGTCTCCTCGCCAGCGGCCGCTTTAAAGGCGGCAAAGAAACAGTTGCCTACATCATCGCTCAGTGCCTCGGCGGTATCCTCGCTGCTGGTATTCTCTTCTCAATCGTCAATCCCGCAAGTACAATGGAAGTTGGTGCTTTTGCCTCCAACGGTTGGTCTGATTCTCTCGTTAATGGTTACAATGCCTTCGGTGGCAAAATTGTCGGTGCTTCCGCCGCTTTCCTCGTTGAAGCTGTTCTCACTTGCGTTTTCCTCCTCGTTATTATTGGTTCCACTGATAAACGTGCTCCTAAAGGTTTCGCTCCGATCGCGATCGGTCTTTGCCTTACCTTGATTCACCTCATCAGCATCCCCGTTACCAACACCTCCGTTAACCCTGCTCGTTCGCTCGCTACGGCGTTCTTCGCTGGTATCGGTAGCCCTGCAATGTCCCAGCTCTGGCTCTTCTGGGTTGCCCCGATCGTCGGTGCTGTCGTCGCTGGTATCATCTACAAATTCGTCTTCGAAGAAAAATCTGATGATGACGATGCGGCTGATGGCGACGAGCCTAAAAAATGCTGCGGCAAATGCAAATGCGCCGAAAAAGCTGAAGATGCAGAATAATTTTTACGTCTGATCTTTTTTAAAGGCGGAGCTCAAAAGGCTCCGCCTTTTTTCGTATAGATTCACTTTTTTTCGAAACACAGTTACCATCACTGGATGTTACTTACGAAAACACAAATCCTTAAAAAACACGCGGGTTTCTCAAAGGGGATGCAATATTATTTGTACGGGCGGTTTGGAGGACAAGGAGGCGTCTGCATTTTACGGAGATCATTTAGTTACGTCTTTGAAACAGTTGGCAGGGATAGCAATATTCAATAAATTTACAAACGATCGATGTTGTACAGGCTTCAAATTCGTAATACTTCTGTTTGGTATAAAAGTAGTTTTGCTATGAGTGGGGGCATTAAATGCTGGGAGTGAGTGCTTAAGAAGCTCCTAAAATTTATATGCGTGAAACTCAGACCAAAAAATGTTATCTTTTTTGCATATTCAACAAAAAATGGATATAAATAGGCTAGACTGTTGTATTTTGGGTAACAGTTTTTCAGCAATTGAATACATGTTGAATGTGATTCCATCGCGTGACACTTTGATACAGGGCATAATATGAAAAAGATTATTATTTTAGTTTCGGTAATGGTGTATGTCTCTGGTTGCGAACTTGCTGAGCCGTATGATTGCTATCCAGGTACGATGGAGTGTAGAGAATCAAATAAAAACGGCAAAGCTGTGAATTCATTGCTGATTTGTGTCGATGGTAGGTTTCAGAAAGCGAAACAATGTGAAGGGGATACGCCCGCTTGTGACATCTCAGCTCAGCAATGTGTCAAAGAAAAGGTGAAGTGCGCGGATAGCTGTAAAGCTGGCATTTTATCGATATGTACCAGTGATTCCACCGTTTTGGTTACGGATTGTACCAAAAATGATAGGGTGTGTGGTTATGATAATAAAATAGAGCTCTACGCTTGTGTTGACCGTGAATTGACCAGTTGCACAGACAATACACGCGAAATATACATGATGAATGCCGGCAAATGTATCTGTGATCCGCGTAATCACTGGGTGGGTGAAATCGGTTCGTGCAGATGTGATGAATCGCAAAATTACGTTGAGGTCGATGGCGCTTGTGTCGAACGTGCTGTCTGCCTTGAAAACGAAATTTACAATGCTGAACTTAATGCGTGTCAATGCGATACTGCTAGTGGGTGGCAGGGGAGTGCCGGTGCCTGCAAATGCCAATCCGAGTCTTGCACAACGGCTGAAAAGATATGTCCTTCGTACTGCACCAACGGCTGTGATGATTTCGGACTCTGTCTCGTTGTTGATCAGCCGATTGTTTGCCCCGAAACTTGCCCAAATGGCTGTGATGACTACGGTATCTGCAAATCTACAGGATGCTTTCTAGAAAACCAGTGTTCTAGTTCTTGCGTTTATGGCTGCGATGAGCACGGTGACTGCAAGTGCCCGAGTCTTTGCGTCAATGGTTGCGATGAAAAAGGCGAGTGCAAATGCCCAAATAGTTGCGTCAATGGCTGCTATGCAAACGGCGAGTGTAAATGTCCAGATACTTGCGTCAAAGGTTGTGATGCAAACGGTGAATGTCAACGCGTTGCGGATTGCGTTAATGGTAGCGAACCGAATGGGTTGTGCGTTTGTTCGACTGATTGCGTCAATGGCTGCGAAATCGATGGATCGTGTGTTTGCAGTGCTGATTGTCTATATGGATGTGATGAGCTCGGCGCATGCTTATGTAATCCAACCTGCGTCAATGGATGTATGGATGATTTAACGACTTGCATGTGCCCAGAAACTTGCAGTTTGGGGTGCGATGAAAGTGGTGCGTGCATTTGTCCAAGCTATTGCGATGGCAAATGCGACAACAACGCTGAGTGTGTTTGTCCTGATAACTGTGAAGATTTAGGACTTGTGTGCCGTTCTGCGGACGGCCATTGTGCATCAGAAAGCTTTATTACAATTTGGAAGACAACGACTGCAGGAGAAAGTATTTCTTTGCCGACTGCATCGGCCTCTGAATGCAACTTTAGCGTTGACTGGGGCGATGGCTCGCAAATTCAGGATATTCAGTCATGCCCGTCTGATAACGGCATACGTCTCAATATCCAACACATTTATGAGGAACCGGGCGAACATCGCGTTGTCATTCATGGCGCTTATATCGATTGGCAGATGAATGCAGAAGGATATGAAGATGCTGCGAAGTTGGTGGAAGTACAAGCCTTTGGTTCGGTCAAACTTAGCGATGTTGGGGCTTTTGCTGGGGCTTCAAATCTAGCAAAAGTTTCTTCGGTTGATATTCCTGATGCCTATATACATACGTCTTATAGTCAGGCGTTTAAGGATGCAAAAGCTTTTAATGATATTAATATTGTACGTTGGAATATGTCGCGTGTGACGGATCTCAGTTCGATGTTCCAGGGCGCTTCGACATTCAATCAGCCGATTGGATCATGGGATATTTCCAATGTAACGACACTGAATGCCATGTTCCGTGGAGCGGTTAAATTTAATAGTAATATAAATGCTTGGAATACATCCAATGTTACGAATATGGGACATTTGTTCAACAGCGCGAGCTCCTTTAATCAGCCGCTGGATCAGTGGGATACATCCAATGTTACAAATATGCAGTACATGTTCTGCGTCGACCGCATATTTAATCAAGATATCAGCAGTTGGAATGTCGGAAAGGTCACAACGATGCTTTTAATGTTTAACGGCGCAGAATCCTTTAATCAGCCGCTGAATGATTGGAATACAGAAAACGTACAAGAAATGGGCAATGTCTTTTGTGGTGCCTATCGCTTCAATCAGCCTTTAGATAAATGGAATACATCTAAAGTATATAATATGGCATATATGTTTCAAAATACGAAAGACTTTAATCAACCTCTTGAAACTTGGGATACGAAAAAAGTTATAAATATGGAGCATATGTTCCAAAATGCGCAGTCTTTTAATCAGGATATTTCGATGTGGGACTTCAGCAGCGTTGGTTGTAATAAATTAGCAAGCATATTTGATAATGCAGCAAACATGAGTTGTGAGGCCGCCGAAAGTATTAGTGCGATCAAAAAATGTACAGTCAGCAACCTTGATTCTCGATGCCCTGATAAATAACAATGCAACACTACAACAACTATCGGAGCTGTCCGCAGTTAAACGAAAAATTGAATGTTTATAATAAACTGATTTCGTTGCAGCTTTTGAAATATTTATAGGCCAGCAAGAATATTAGGTATTAAAAGAGGCACGCAAATGCGTGCCTTTTTATCATTTTCGATATGCGAAAAGACTAGCTTAATTCGTTAATGAGTGCTTGTTTCAAGCGTTCTTTGCCGGCATCGTCGAGGTCTTTGCTGAGTGTACGAGCAAGTGCGCGAATGAGCAAAATTGATTGAGGGTGATTCTGATGTTCGTCAACGTAGTTGTTGAGCGCAGAAGCATCTTTGTCGAGGTCACCCGTGACAAGATCATTCATTTCTTTAATAAGATCGTCGATCGGAGGGAACTTGGCTAGAATTTCGGGGTCAGCTTTGTCAGCCATTGCCTGAATTTCATCGTCAAGGCGGCCATCGACGAGGCCTCCGACGAAAGCTTCGAGCTGTCTGAGGTGGTCGATGCGTTTATGCGATGCAATGCTGCGTTTTACAGGTTTAATTTTTTGTGCCATGATAATCTCCCAAAAGGCAAACAATCCAATGTGCGGTCGGATTTGTGCTCCAACCAAACGCCTTCTACGCTCTTTTGCGGTTATTTTCCAGTTGGGCGGCGACTATGCCTGTCGGCATACGTCGCACGCACTTCGCCTATTCGCGTTCGCGAATACGGCTTCGTCAGAGTGTGCTATTGTTCAGGTTTGTATTCATAAATGTCATATTCAGCCGCAGACAAGGCGCATTCTTTTGAACAGCAAATCACATCGTTTTGAAAATAGCCACCTTCTCCATCTTCAGAGATATGATGAAAAACATATATAGGGTCTTCATCTTTAACGATCACTTTATCACAGACATGACAATGTATGATTTTTTTCGATGGTACTGCATCTTCTTCACCAGTGTATTCACCAACAACATCTGTATGCGTTTTTAAAATTCTGAACTTGGATCTTGGAGATTCTTTAAGATGCACGTTGATGTAGTACTCACACTCCTCTAACAACATCTCATTTGTTTTAAGTGAAATTGTCAAAAATGGTTGACACATTTTTAACAAGGTTTTGAATTAAGCCACTCTTTCCTGAGCGGCATAGAACATTTTCCTTTTGACCATTGGGGGGAGTCCGCCGTTGGTTGAACAGATTCTTCTGTTATTCCAATAGCTCATGACATATCGCCAGATGAGTTTTTTCCCCTGTTCAATGGTCAAATTTTGTTTTTCGAATCGGTTATACCAGAGTTCTGACTTAAATCTTGCCCACATGCTTTCACAGCGAGCATTATCATGACATCTGCCTCCGTTGCTATTCATACTCTGGATGATTCCATATTTCTGTAGTGTGGTTCTGTATTCCTGACTTGTGTATTGAGAGCCACGGTCTGAGTGAATGATTGCACCGCGAAGCTCTGGATATCTCATCACTGCGTTTTCAACGGTCTTAACGCACAGTTCAGTCCTCATATTTATATCCATTGCCAATCCTAGAGCTGCTGAATCGTAACAATCGAAGATTGCAGATACATAGAGTTTTCCATCGCTGAATTTAAACTCAGTGATGTCTGTCACACACTTTGTTGCCGGCTGAGTGGCTGTGAAATCACGTTTCAGCAGATCATCAGATTTCCGAGCATTTCTTTCCGCTTTCGTGAGCCCGTTTGGTTTTCGTCTTTTAGGCTGCACGATTCCAAGCTCTTTCATGACTCTATAGACAGTTCGTTCGCTGGGAATTGTCGTATCTGCTGGTGCTTTGAGCTTGAGAGCCTGATGCACTCTGACTCGGCCATAACAGTCATTGCAAATGTCTTCGTCTCGAATTGTCATGATCAAATCTGCCAGTTTTTCATATTTCCAGGGTTTATCTTTCGCTTTCAGATATTCATAGAATCCTTGGCGACTGACCTTTAGCATGCGGCAATAGAACGCCAGTTTTCCATGTCTGGTGCCGTCGCAAGTCTTTTTCGCAATGAACGCCATTCTCACGTCTTTGCTGACTTCCGACGGCATGCGGCGAAAAAAGCGCTGGCTTTCTCCAGAAAATCGTTTTCTTCTTTTAAGCGCTTGTTTTCTCGTCTCAACTCGTTAACCTGCTTTCGCAACTCTATGAGTTCTTCGCTCATCGTCAGTGCTCGTACTGGTGTTTGCGTGCCCGGGCCAAGATCCAACTTTCCCTGACGATATGCGTGCATCCAACCGTAAATCGTGTTTTCTGGAAGATTTAATTCCGTGCAGGCTTTTGCCTGGCCTATTTCAAGCGCCAATTTGACTGCCTGAACCTTGAACTCGTGATCATAATGATTTCTTTTCTTCATAGACGCCCTCCTACGGCTTCTGCTCTTTTACAGAATCCATGCAGAAAAAGTGTCAACTATTTTTGTACAACATCA
>JAZRWH010000072.1:0-32875 GCA_045599585.1 Myxococcota bacterium | reverse complement strand
TTCCTCACTACTATACCAGCGCTCGGGTCGCTCCTCAGCGTTGCCTTATCCTCTGGAATAGTGGTCGAGTATTTTATCAAAACAAATGAGGGATGTCGCCCCCTCGTTTTCAAATTGTCCTTGATTTGGGGGACACTTCAGAGCGGCTATTGACGTCGTCAATACGCCGCTACCCCCTCACCCTTTATACACTTGCTTAGTTTTAATTTCTTACTTTTTGATTAATACTTAAACTTAACGATACATTGCTATTACTTCATGCGATCTAATGCACATCGCTAAACAAGCCTACGCGGCTCGTATTCTGATGAACACAACCCATTTCAATCAAACATCTGGACAATGCTCCTACTTGCACCCTGTTACTTTTAAAGTTAGAATACCTCGAATGCCTTTGGGCCTTTATTAACTTCATTAATTGACTCTTAGCGAGTTTGCCTTGTCTTATGAAAAGAACTATCTATTGTTTGTCATGTGTTCTGCTTAGTTCTGTTGTCGGTTGCTCCGAAGATTCTGACGATCTTTCAAAATACTGTGGCACTGGACAATCCCTCGAAATCATAACCAATAGTCTCACATCATTCCTGTTGGATACTTCAAATACTACGCATAAAGCTGGGTCTTGCTTGGGCGATGAATTCTGCGTCTATGGCTACAAACAAATCAACAATGCGCTCGAATTAGATAAAAGTATTTCCGTCTGTAGCCAAGCGGATCAGGGTAAACTCAAATGCAATGATGTCATTGTCAATGCACTCGAAGACAACAATAATTGCGGCGCATGCAATAATGTCTGCGATGCGCTCTCTGATTGTAAACAAGGCGTATGCCAAAAAGATTCTGATAGTGACGGCATCTACGATACAGACGATGCTTGCCCATACAATCCCGAAATCAAAACCTCTATGGGAAACGCACGACACTGCCTCCCTCTTAATAATAGCACCTACAAAATTTATAATGCACACAATCTAACGGATTTGTTTGGTATCTTGGCCGGTACCCTTAAACAGGACGAAAAAGGCAATGCTGTCCAAACGACTCAGTTAAAAATCAAACAAGTCCTGCTCGAAAATGATATTAACCTCGCAGATCTCCCAGGCACTTCAACTTCTAATAGCTGCACAATCAACAAAAACGATCTCCAACCTAACGTTAGCATCCAAAACATCATCTTTAAAGGCCAAAATCATACGATCTACGCCCAGCGTTCCAAAGATAACGCTCGATGTGCACTCTCCAACGCTCTCTTCGCCAATATTGTCGACTGCACATTTGATAATCTAACCATCGACCTCGATGTTAACAATCCAAATCAAAACAACACCGGTGCGAATGCTATTTTCACAAATGCGATTAATGCCCAAAATGATGAATGTTCATTCTCTGATGTCACCATTTCAGGCTCACTAAATACTCAAGTTCTCAATGACACTGGCGTTGGTGCATTCGCTGGCTCCATCAGTAGCGAAAATAAACACATAGCTCACTTCACCAGATGCGGCGCAAATAACATTACCGTAAAGGCCCCTAAAGCTTCCAATGTGGGTGGCATTTTTGGTTACATTCATAGTAATTCTACCAGACTCAACTGGGGCCCTCATGTAAATTATATTGATACCGTTATCGGTGACCATACCGTCGGAGGCGCCATTGGACGCATAGATACCAAAAATGAATTAGTTACAACGCAAGGTAGCTACGCCAACTTTATCGTTAAAAATGTTTCGTCTGAAAATACAGACAATCCCTTCGAAATCGGCGGTTATGCCGGCAAGGGCTACGGTAGTTATGTCGTCGTTGTCGCCGATCACATCGGTCACGAAGAGGCTACAGCCGTTGGCGGCGTTATCGGAAAAAATGAAAATACAAATGTAAATTCCGATTTCAATAATTATGTTTTTCACATCAACACACTTACAGGGGATTCAAATATTGGCGGGGCCGTAGGTGAAGCTGAAGCCACAAGTTCGATACTTATCCATGATATATATGGCGAAGTTCAATCAATTCACTCTTCTTCAAAAGAACAAACCATCGGCGGCCTCGTCGGTTGGCTCACTACCAGTAACAACACTTCACTTTCTAACATCACGTCTTATACAAATCATATTGAATCAGTCGATACTGCCGCTGGTCTAATCGGACATCATTCCACAGGAGCGTCTGAACTCACAAATATCTCTGCTTGCGCAAATATCTATGCGCATACCCCCTACGGTCTCGATTATAGAACCGGACATGGTTCAATCCCGCCGTTTACCTTTAATAATGTGGTTGTTACTTCAAAACGATATGAACTTACAAACGATTCATACAAAGCAACAATGTTTTATGCCTTATCACAAACACACAAAGAAGGCTCTGCATCTGATCATTCAGCAGATGTGTATCATAACACTTACTACAGTCAAACAATAGACGATTTGCCTTACGAAAAGAAATTAACCACCTCGATTCCTGGCCTTTTCAGCTATACTGGCTCTAATGTCGAACTCGCTGAAGCACTCGCTAATCTCGGCAATAATTGGACAGAAGGCACTTGTACCCTCATCAATGAAGACGGCTCCACAACTCAGTTCAAAATGCCCGTCTATCAACAAAATGCTCACAAAGCTGCTCTCGAAAGCCTTAAATCGATCGTCAAAGAAAAAGGCTACTTCGAGCTATAGTATTTCTCTCTTCAGCCCCCCACTCCAATTGAGCTGAGGGCTGAACATGCCGTGTTTTATTATATTTCTATTCACAGTCGTTTCTCTATATTTCAACGGCACGTGCGCTCCAATCGAACAAGCCTACCTGCCCCATTCTCCTTGCCTCTTGCACTAAATCGCTTTCACAGTTAAATTGACCCTAACGTCGTTTGGCTCCTCAGCTCCAACCGTTTTGATCCTTTTAGGGTGTTATCTATGAAAAAACTTTTATATACTTTGTCCTGTCTCATTTTCTGCTCGTTCGTCGGCTGCGCCGATACCCCCGATGAATACGGCCCAAATGAGTCAGACAATCCAACCCCAAATCATCCCAACAACCCTTCACAAGATGAAGACGAAGGTGACCCATCTCCCGTCTACCAAAAAATAACGATTAATGCAGTCCCGTCCACACAGGACAGCACAGCAGGATCTAATTGCAAACGCGCTTCCTTTGTCGAACATTGCAACGGTAACAGCATCGTATATTGTGACAGCGGCAAAGTCGCTTACGACAACTGCTCAAATTACACAGACAAAACAGATTCCTACAAATGCCGAGTTGCCCTCAAAGACGACTCAAACTACGCAGATTGCGTCGCCGAACACGATACCGATAGTTGTACAGTCGAACTAAAATCCTCTAATTATTGTGATAAAGACACCAACAAATACGAAACACTTCAATATCAAGTATGTCTCCGTTTCGATGACGGCAAACTCCACCGCGTGAACGACTCTTTTAAATATTGCGGAAGTCTATGCTCCGAAGGCTGCAAAGCTCAAGAATACTGCGATGCCTCTTACGCTGACAAATGTTCCGGCAACATCGCCTATATCTGCGAGGCACTTCAAGAAAAATACTACGCTGTTCATTGCGCTGCTGGTTGCAAGCTGACAGATAATAAAGCATCCTGCAAATAACCTCAGTACAAAATAGGCCGTTCATTTGAACGGCCCTTTTTGTTTTTTCTCTGAATCACTGCTGTCCCACGAAGTTTTCCTAGAATACTCTGATAACTCTACAGTAGCTTTGTTTTATCGATATATAGTCATTTCTAAGCATGAAAAAGACTTAAGATTACTGTTAAATCGCCTGCGTCGCGAAGCCGAAGGCAAGCAGCGGGCGCATGTTAAAGACGAAGTCAAGTTCGCGCATTTCGTTACAGTTAATGAGAATATGTTGTGGGACAGCAGTGTCTCTGAATATAAAAAGCGGCAATGCTGTCACAAATATTAATTCTTGATTTTAACTTGCTCCTCAGCCGGAATACTATCGATATCTCTTTGTCTCATCTCTTGAATGCGCTTAAAGCCTTTCTTCCACATAAAGGCATTAAAAATAATAAAGAAAATAAAGAGCAACAGTGCAATAAACGGATAACCTTCGTTTTCTTCATCTCCTATTAATCTGCATCCCAAAATAATAATCATATCGTACGCACCATGTACGATCATTGGTACTGTAATCGCCTTGATCATGTTTATCGCACGCCCGGTTACGTTGAACTTTGCTAGCGAAAAATAATACCCCATGATCACAGCAAAAAAGAAATGCCCCGGCACAGCTGTAAATGCCCGCATAAGCCCAGTTCCAACCCCGTTTTCAAAAACATACATAATATTTTCTAAACAGGCAAATCCCATCGAAACAAAGACCGCATAAACAATACCATCAAAATACTCATTAAATTCAGAATTTTTCCAAATTAGATAATATAAAATCAAAAATTTCATCAATTCTTCAGGCACACCTGCTTCGAGTACACCGCTTCCAAATGCCGATAATACAGGATCTTCCCAACTATCCGCTTCAGTCCCAAAAAGTGTAAGCGGTATGATCACAAGTAATGTGCTTAACACACCACCAAAAAATGCTTTGGCTAAATTTTTAGTCGACTCTTTAACTAGGACGTCTCTATTGTAAATATATGCAAGTAAAAAAGCTACCGGAGCAATGGATATACCAAGTATTAATAGCATTATGTAACACCTTTGTAACTATTGTTAAATTCAAATTCCGATACTTCTGACAAACTTGAATTGAATAATAGTTACGCAAATTAACGCTCACTCGCAAGTAAAAATTTCAAATGACGCTAAACAGTACATTAAAAACTTTCTCCCACCAGACAATGCAATTTTTTTAATATATCGTCTTAAAAGTATGTTACTGTATTTCGATGTCTTCTTTGACCAATACAGAATGCATCGATTTTTACATCAACGACTACCCTTCATTTATTCGACAATGTTTGCTCTTTTTTTTGGAATACTTAGTCTTATCTTTGTTTCCGTTGTCTATTTCAGAATTATCAAAAAGATTACAACGCACAAAGGACTCCGTCTGCTTGCTTCTGTCATTGCGACGATTCTCGCATCTTTGATGACTTGTGCGCTCATAATTCCCTACAAACACACGCCGCACGAAAGCATCTTCGCTTTGACGCACGTTGGCTATTATGCCATGACTTTTGCCGCATGTGTTCTCGTTTTAATTATCCTTTTTGATATTTTATTCGGAATTTACAAAATTTTCAGCTTGATCATTCAAAAGAAATACGATCGAGCTGCAGAAAAAGCCCTCAACGAGCACCAAACAGAAGAAGCCGAGACACTTAAAACAAAAGCTTATGCCTGTGAAAGTCGTCGCGCATTTCTCGGCCGAGCCGCTGCTTGGACTGTCCTAGGCACATCAGCTACCTGCACGCCTATTTCGGCTGCTGTTGCACGAAATCGCATCATTCGAACAACAGAACTCGCCTTTAATCGGCTTCCAAGCCAATTCGATGGCTTACGCATCGTCCACCTCTCCGATATTCACGTCGGAAACACCTTTACAAAAAATGACATCGCCGAAATCGTCAACGAAACCAATGCCCTGAATCCCGATATTATCGTCATTACGGGTGATATCGGCGACGGTATTCCCGAATTCGTTGCCCCCGATCTCGAACCCATGCGCGACTTCAAATCTAAATTCGGCGTCTTCTACGTCACGGGCAATCACGAACACCTCTGGGGTGCACAAGGTTGGTGCAAAGCCGTATCCGACCTTGGAATCCATGTTCTCAACAACGACCGCTTCCTCATCGAACACGACAACGCTACACTCGCAGTCTGCGGCGCAATCGACTTCCGCGGCGATCGTCGAGACCCTAACTTGCGATCCGACCCCGCACTGGCACTCGACGGCATTCCCGACAAAATCTTTAAGCTCATGCTCGTACACCAGCCAGCCTCCGTCGACACATGTTTCGAACACCATGCTGACCTCGTTCTGCTCGGCCATACTCACGGTGGACAGTTCTGGCCGGCTTGCTATATCGTCGATGCTGTCCATAAATACGCAAGAGGCCTCTACTGGAATGGCGAGCAGGCTGCTTACGTAAGCTGCGGAACCGGATATTGGGGACCGCCACTCCGCCTCGGCGTTCCGCCAGAGATCTGCTTACACATCCTGCATACAAAATCCTAACACCCCCTTTTTTAATAAGGGGGAAGCCTCCCCCTGAGCGGCTATTGACGTCGTCAATACGCCGCTACCCCCTCTGCCTGCGGCGCAAAACACCCGTTCAAACAACACAACCCATAACACTGCTGTCCCACGAAGTTTTCATAGAATACGCTGATAACTCTACTATAGCTTTGTTTTATCGATATACAGTCGTCTCTAAGCATGCATACACCATTGGTCTGCCGCGCGTGCAGCATGTCTGAACGAATTAAGTTCTGCACGCGCGGGGATTCCAAAGGGGCGTCCGCGATACGACGCCCCTTTGGGCCGTCCGCAGGACAGAATGAGAATAAGAAAAGTGTAAAAATCTGTAACGAGCGCATTTCGTTACAGTTAATGAGAATATGTTGTGGGACAGCAGTGAACCCATAATTAAAATCGTTAGTATTTTGTAGTTGTTTGATCTACACACAACAAACTTTTTTTTATGCCGTACAGTCCCTGTTGATCCGGCATAGTGGTCGAATTGGAGATGCCTATGAAACGTTGTACATACATTCTTTTGATCAGTTCCCTCTGCTGCGGACTCGCTGGCTGCGATGACAACGAAGCAGAATGCCTTTCGGGCTGCGACTTTGACTACACAACCCCCATGAGTGAACGCGTCATAGACAAAGTCACCGGCGAAGAAGTCGAACGCAACCAGTATGACCAGTACGGCAATCGCGTCCCCATCAACTCCGAAGAACAAGATGTCAATCCCGACACATACGAGAATGACAAAGATCAAAATACAGAATCCCCCAATGACGATCCTGTCATTCAAAACTGCAACAACGCTTGCAAAGACGACGAAAAATGTCAGGAAAACGTCTGTGTTCCAATCTGCCCCGACTCAACTTATTGCGCCGGCGAATGCCGTGACCTCGACGCGCTCCACATGGATGACTGCTCAACTTGTGCAGTAAATTACTGTGACAGCGACAACAACCTTAGCAACGGTTGCGAAACCTTTGCGCAAGGCAACGACGTCAATAACTGCGGCGGCTGTGGTATCAAATGCAACACTGCGGCAGGAGAAATCTGCAGTGCCGGCGAATGCAAATCGCAGTGCGCTGACGGCGAAACCTATTGCGGTGGCAAATGTCTGAATTTTGCTAAACTCCATCTTTCAAGCTGTTCTGCTTGTTCTGCAGACTACTGCGACGCCGACGGTAACATCTCAAACGGCTGCGAAATCAGCGTACGCGGCAGCGATAACAACAACTGCGGTGCCTGTGGAAAGGTCTGCACTAGCGGAACAACCTGCACCAATGGTTCCTGCGTCAGCACTTACAACGCACATCGCATGCTCGTCGTTAATGCAAGCTCGCTTAACGTCCGCAAAGGTAATAGCACCAATTACGACATAATCGGTTCCCTCGACGAGTACACTTATATTACCGTCCTCGAAGAAAAAGGCGGCTGGTACCGATTTAATTACAATGGGAAAGACGGTTGGGTCTCAGGCTCTTATCTTCTCGACGCCGGCGACAACTATGCTGGCCGAAAAGCTATCGATTATGCCGAACAGTTCCTCTATACCAAAACAGGTTACTGCACTTGGGATCACCTCACGCATGCACCAATCCTCACGCATTTTGTTGATCTGTGGGCAAGCTACGGCACTTACAACCACGGTTACAACGATAACTGCGCTAACTTCGTCACGGCTTCACTCGTCAATGCCGGTATGATCGCCAAAAATATGATCGCCGTTTCGACGGTGTACAATTATTGTAAAGCCGGCACAGAAGGTTACAGACTCACTTCGATCGCAGCTGCTAAACCTGGCGACATCTGGATAAACACGAGCCTCGGTCACACAGAACTTATCGTCGGCAACCACAATGGCACGCTAATTCTCATTGGCTCCAACAACTTCTCAAGTTCAAACTTCGGCAAAGGCTGTGCGATCAACACAGGCGCATCAGCTTCGAGCTACCAGCGCGTCAGCTACGGAACTTCAACGACAGGCTACGTCTGTTCAAAGCAATAACGCAACTCGATTCAATTTTTACAAGCCCGATAAGCCTGTTTATCGGGCTTTTTTGTGTCCACACTGCACAGACAGAGTAAAAAGCAGAAAAACGTGCTATGAAAGCATAGGATTTTGTGCTGATCCTTCGATGGATGCACCTTCATTGGAGTAATTTTATGCGTATATTAAAATTTTTGAGTGTTCTTTTGTTGGCTTGTGGTCTTGGTGTTTGCGCAGTCAGCGGCTGTGGCGCATCTAAACCTCAAATTCCTGTTGCAGCGATGCCTGCTGGTGAATCCTTTACCGGTCTTTGGTACACAAATTACGGCGATATGAAACTCAATCAAACGCCTGATGGCAAAGTTAACGGCACGTTTTCGTTTAAAACTGGCGGAAACATTACCGGCACCGTCGAAGGTGGCGTCATGAAGTTTGACTGGGAGCAACCGGGTGACTTTGCGGTTGGCCGTCGAAGCGTTGCAGGCAAAGGTTACCTCGTCGTTTATGTCGACAGCGAGGGTACTAAAGTCAAAGGCGAGTGGGGGTATGGCGAAAAATACTCTGGCGGCGGTAACTGGACAGGAACCAAAGCGACCGAGATCTACCGATAAGCGTTTCTGAGCGACAATCGTGTGTGAACCATCGCCCACGTCGCCGTAAAACTTCATTTTTGTGTTTTAGCGCCGCAGGCCAGAAGGGGTAGCGGCGTATCACCGAAGCCCAAGTTAGCGCATTCAAGACAAAAAGCGCCTTAGGCTTCGGTGATAGACGCTCAGGGGAAGGCCTTCCCCTCCTAAACCATTAGGAAACACAGTCTTTCAAATATCATTTATTTATATAAACGATTCATCCGTGAATGACAAAACGCGGAGCTGTACACATTATATTAACGAATACAAACCGAAATCATGTCTGATACTGCAGGAAATAATATTCAAAAAGGCGTCGTTGTCGAAGTTTTAGGGCCCGTTGTATTTGTATGCCACATGGATGGCGATCACATTATAAACGAAAAGCCTTATGCATGTTCGATCATCAAAGGACGCCGATTTAAGGCAGGCAAACCCGTTTGTGGCGATATCGTACAATTTCAGATCCACTCAGAAGTTGTGCAAGGACGCGATTATCAAGGCGTAATCGAAGCGATTGAAGATCGTCGAAGCCTTGTAGAACGTCTCGAGCCAGGCGGCCGCAAACCGCGCTCACTCGTTGCCAATCTCGACACACTCGTCGTTGTAACAAGCGTCTCGACTCCACCACTCAAACCGGGACTCATCGACCGTTACTTAGTTTGCGCGCATCACTGGGGCCTTGATCCACTCATCGTGATCAACAAATGGGAATTAGCCGAAGAACTCGATTTGCTTTATGAACGCCTTTATGAAGCCCTTGGTTATCGCTGTCTGATGGTCAGCGCCAAAGAAGGATTTGGCATTGAGGACATCAAATCCATTTTAACGGGAAGATGTTCTGCATTTTTGGGGCACAGCGGTGTAGGCAAATCATCTCTTCTGAACTGTCTGTTTCCAGGAGCCAACCTTGCGACCGGCGCATTGAGCATACAAAGTCAGCGTGGAACACATACGACAACAGCCTCACGATTGTTGCCGTTTGAAAATGGCGGCTTCATCATTGACACACCAGGTGTACGCGAATTTGGCATCACTGGCATAGCCTCAAACGAGTTGTCAGGCTGTTTTCCGGAGTTTGCACCCTTTTCAGCGCAATGCCGATTTCAGCCATGCAGTCATACGCACGAACCAGACTGCGCCGTTCGGGCAGCTGTCGAAAACGATGAACTCGCGCAATTTCGCTATCAAGCCTATCTCAAAATGCTCAGCGAAATCAAAGAACTGGAAGACACGAAATATCATTAAATCCGCGTTGACTTTAACCTCAAAGCGCGCGAAAAAAGCATACTGTATGTCGCCTTGTCGACAGCTATTCTTTTTTATTATCCGGCGTTCAAAAATTCGCCGAACATAGGGAGTTTACCATGGCTTTTGATCAGAAACGTTTTGAACGCGTTGCACGCGCTTCCGCCTCTGACCTTATGATCTACAACAAAGACAAGATCAAACAGGCTTTTAATGAAGATAACTTCTTTGAAGCACTCGCGGATAGCATCGAAGAGAGTCGCAAAAACTTCGAAACGCGCTCCAAAGAAGCAGCAGAAACAAACATCCTCGAACGTGCAATCGTCGACTCCCTCATTTTCCCGATGGGCAGTGCCGACAAATATCCTATTTTCTAGATTGATCTCAAAATCCCCGTCTAGGGGATTTTTTCGCCTGATAAATCACGGAGAAAACCATGCGTACAAAGCTCTTCGCTGCAGCTGCATTGATCGGTATTTCCCTGCTTTCAACATCCCTCGCATTCGCTGATAGTCCATACGATCTGAGCGATATTCAGCAAAGCTTTGTTGAATGGCCTTACCCCGTTACATCCTTCAATGTGACGGGCGAATCCTATATGATGCACCACGAAATCAGATTCTCTGTCGACTATAAAAAAGTCTTGGCTGATTTCACAAACTCTGCAAAGAAAAATAAAAAATATGGCAAGTTCTCTATCACGAGTGTCACAGAGTCCGCCAATCGCAGCAGTTTTGATGCAGTCCTCACGTATCACAGCGACAGCTACTATGTCACGGTCAAGCCTGATGGAGCTGGTACGCTCATAGATCTTCAGTGCATGCCCTTCCACATTAAATCGGCAGCCCTCGATCAAGCTGTGTTCGGATACAAAATGCCCGATGGCGGCGTTCTGCCTATCGGAAAATATCGTGAAGATGGTCTCTAATCTTAAGACCTAAACTGCTCTGATCGCGTTTGGCTTAGATAAAACAAAATATTCAGCCTGCATTAGAATATACGATCACCTCGTAACAGGCTCGTACTCAAATCATCTTTTAGCCCAAACGCACCAGCTTTCAAAAATAGACTATTACAAATTATAAAACGGCGGCATTTTCATCATAATTCGATGAACCTGTCGCCGTTTCGTTGCTATTCTCTTTTTTCACAACAACTTAAGAGGTCACTGTTATGGCAAATGAATTCGATGCCGCTGTTGCCGGCATGGACTTGGACAATCTTACTGTTAATACCATTCGTACGCTCGCCATGGACATGGTTCAGGCTGCAAACTCCGGCCACCCAGGCGCACCGATGGGATGCGCAGCTATGGCGCACGTCCTCTGGCACAAACACATGCACGTCAATCCCAGCCACCCCAAATGGGCTAACCGCGACCGCTTCGTTCTCTCCAACGGCCACGCATCCACGCTGCTTTACGCGCTGCTCCACCTCAACGGCTTCGCCGTTTCTGTCGACGATCTCAAAAACTTCCGACAAATGGGAAGCATCACACCGGGTCACCCCGAAAACCACGTGACCCCGGGCATCGATACAACAACTGGCCCCCTCGGACAGGGTATCGCTAACGCCGTCGGTTTCGCTATGGCCGAAACTCACATGGCAGCTCACTTCAATAAACCTGGCCACAAAATCGTCGATCACTACACTTATGCGATCTGCGGTGACGGCTGCCTCATGGAAGGTATCTCTGCTGAAGCTTGCTCCCTCGCTGGTCACTGGGGCCTTTCCAAACTCATCGTCCTCTACGATAACAACGGCATCACCATTGATGGTACCACCGCCGTCGCATTCACCGAAGATGTCCACAAACGATTCGAAGCTCAAAACTGGAATGTCATCGAAGTCAATGACGGCCTCGACCTCGCCGCTATCGACAACGCCATTAAAGCTGCAAAAGCTCAGGACGAAAAACCGACCCTCATTATGGTTAAAAACCATATCGGCTACGGCTCGCCCAACATGCACGACACCTCAAAAGTTCACGGATCCCCCCTCGGTGATGCTGAAATCAAACTCACCAAAGCTGCTTATGGTTGGCCCGAAGACGCTAAATTCTTCGTCCCCGCTCGCGTAGATGAAGACCGCAAAGCTCGCGTCGCTCGCCACGATGCCGAATACGCCGATTGGTGCAAAGCCTTCGATGCCTATCGCGCTGAATATCCCGAACTCGCAGCTGAATTCGAACGTCGCCAGGAAGGCAAACTTCCCGAAGGCTGGGACAACATCCCCGAATTTGAAGCTACTGGTTCTATGGCTACGCGTGCTGCCGGTGGAAAAGTCCTCGCTGCTCTCCATGCCAATCTCCCCGAACTCATGGGCGGCTCCGCAGACCTCCACGAATCCAATAAAACATTGGTCAAAGCCAGTGGCAACTATCAAAAAGATAATCGCGGTGGACGTAACCTCTTCTTCGGTATCCGCGAATTCGCCATGGCCTCCATCGTCAATGCTATGGCCCTTTACGGCGGCTTCATCCCCTATGGCGCAACTTTCCTCGTCTTCAGCGACTATATGCGTCACTGCATCCGCTTGGGCGCTCTCGAACAAGCTCACGCCCTCTGGATCTGGACGCACGATTCCATCGGCGTCGGCGAAGATGGCCCCACGCATCAGCCGATCGAACACTTCGCTTCGTTCCGCGCCATCCCCGAATTCCTCTTCATTCGCCCCAATGACGCTAACGAAACCCTCGAAGCCTTCAAAGTCGCTATGACCTCCAAACGTCCCGTCGGCCTCGCTCTCTCCCGCCAGAATTGCAATACCCTAGACCGCAACGTCTATGGCAAAGCTTCTGGACTCGCCAAAGGCGGCTACGTCCTCATTTCCGACGACAATCCCGAATACATCCTTATGGCTACTGGCTCAGAAGTCGATATTGCCATCGATGCCTACAACAAACTTAAAGCTCAGGGCAAACGCGGCCGCGTCGTCTCCATGCCTTGTCACCGACTCTTCCTCGAACAGAGCGCCGAATACCGCGAATCCGTTCTCCCCAAAGCCGTCAAAAACCGCGTCGCTATCGAAGCCGCCTGCGAACTCTCCTGGGAACGCTTCATCGGCGATGAAGGCAAATTCATCGGCATGAACTCCTACGGTGCCTCCGCTCCTGCCAACCTCCTTTACGAAAAATTCGGCATCACTTCCGATAACGTCGTTAAGGCTGTTTTGGATTAATTAATCTTACTTCGTTATTCTTAACGACTTAAACCTCCTCTTTTGAGGAGGTTTTTTTGTATTATTCCTTATTAGGAGAGGCTTCGCCTATGCCTTACGGCATACGGCTCCGCTGGGCGGCTATCGGCTGCCGCCGATACACCGCCCTGACCTGCGCTATCTAACGATACGCGCAGATAATCACATCATTGCGTTTAGTAAAAATTACTTATATAAAACAACAATGACTTATAATTATTGTGGAGCCTTAGATTAGTTATAAAGCTCAAAATAGCCTCTTTCTTTAACGATTTGCTTTAAATTCTCTAAAGCAGCTTTGTGGATTGGTAGTTTGTAAACCGGCATTTTATATTCATACATACTACCGTCTTCGTTCATCAATTTACAAGTTCCAGCTTCCCAATTGCTGCCAAGAATAGCTAATACATCGGCTAATTTGCTTTCTTGATACGCAATGGCCTTATCCTCAACATTCTTATCTACCTGAGCATATTCTCCCGTCGTTGCGAGTGCATAATATACATTAGATTGTGCCATTTCATTACCGATAGCGCCCGATAAACTTGTTTGTAATGTATTTTTACCAACGTATCGTTTTGAGGCTGTCATCAAGTTGGATGTAATAAATGCACGCGTTGAATCCGGTGCACCACTCCTTCCTTTACCAACTAAACCGTTCGGCTTAACCCCCGTGTAACTGCTCAAATTAGAACAAATCGATATATTCTCAAATGAACACTCTTTATTAGGATCAACGCTCTGACATAGAGCAATTAAACCGCCAATCCCTAAAGCTGTCAGAGTCGAAACTTCTTTGGCATTGACTGACTTTATTAACCCAATAGACACATTATAATTCGTATAATCACCGCCTGCATAACCACCCGCAGTACCAATGACACCCCCTATGATTCTACCGCCGGTAATGCTACCAATCTCAGCATATATATTAGGAATCGAATGCCGCGATGCTGAACTTGTACCTCCAAAAACACCCGCAATGTAATTGCCTCCGACGACTTCATTTATATGAACACTTAAATCTCCCCACGTACCGCTACCTGAAGAATGTGATCCAAATCCCCCCCCAACATAGTCATCCAAACCTTCAATCTTATCTGCCACAATAGCAATAGATTTTCCTACGCCAGTCCCAGTATAACCGCCGACGTACGATTGACCGCTAACGCTTCTGACAATAAAATTCGACAATTTGTTATCTGTTACAACATTAGAATTTGTTTCACTACTAAAACCAATCAACCCGCCAACATACTTATTTCCTTTAACAGTATCAATGTAATGTACTGTTTCACCCCAGTTGATTCGAGCACTGCTACTATCAATTTTGCCAATCATACCACCCACGCTGTCAGCATTAGGCGCCAAAACACTAATGTCCTCTGCACGACACTGTTCAAAACTTACGTAGACAGGTTTGCCACTTCCATCTGTGCTTCCCTTGACATATCCAACCAAACCACCCACACCAAGTGCTCCATCGTAACCACTACTAAGCGTGCCCGAAAGCTCTATATTAGAAAAGCTACATGCCTCACCGTCGACAGAAATAGCTTCTTCAGCCAAAATAGCACGTGCTTTCTTGCCATCTACATCAAGATCAACTGACAGATTCTCTATGGTACTGTCTGTTACACTACCAAACAACGAAGTACTTAAAGAACAACGCATGCCATCCGATTGGCGAACTGCATAGATCTTCTTACCGTTACCATCAAATGTTTTATACATTAAAGGCAAAGCACTAAAACCTGAAATAGCACATTTGCCATCATCAGCTACATTATTAAGCAACGCAAGATTAACATCGTTCTGCAATACTACATTTCTTATACTAGCACTATTGATACTAACGACGTTTCCATTATCATCCGTCGCTTTATTATTCGTCCAAAAACCATAGAGCTGAAGCAGGTTTTGTGCTGTATAAACATAAAAAGTACCCGAACTTTTATCATAAGGTATGCACTTGTATTCACTCAACTCCGCATTTTTTGAAGAGATCGACGCATTGTATTTGCAAAGATCTTCTTCATCCTGAACGCCGTCACCATCCGTATCAAGAATACATATACCTTTTTTACATACTCTGTTTCCTGAACATACGCTTGTCGTCAACTTGTGATTACTACAACTTACAACAATATTACTAGCTTCGGTAGAACACGTGACATCGTCATCATCACAATAATCATCAGAAAAACACTCCCCTGTTACATCGTTACAACCTGTTTTACAAACTACCCCCTGCTCCCAATCCAATCCATTCGATTTGCAAGTCAAAATGGTTGAATGATCGCTCGAACACTTGTTATCGCCTGGATTACAAGCTTGTTTGCACTGACTAGAATTTGTATCACATCCTGCATTGCATTTTTCAGCTTCTTCCCATACCAACTCGTTGTCAGCACACTTTGACAAATGTACGCCATCATTTGCACATTTGTACTCCCCTACATTACATACTTTTTTACAGGAGTTCGATGTTACATCACATCCATACGCGCAGTCAGTATCTCTTTCCCACAATGAACCAATCTCATTGCACACTTCCAAATAACTGCCTTCCGTTGAACAGCGTTTTTCCCCAGGAAGGCAATTATCCTGACACACGCCATTCTTGCATTCGGCATTACCAACGCATTTTCCACCGCATTTTCCACAGTTCTCTTTGTCTGTAAGCGCATCAACAGTGATTCCATCACATACCAACTGCCCTTGCCCCACAGTACTACAAGCAGAGAACCCTAGGTCCAAAACAAGCCCTTTACCTTCAATTTTATAAAGATAAACACACTTTTCAGCCTCGAGACAGTAGCCACTTTCATGCGTCTTATTAGCTTCATCAAGAATTTTAGCTGTCAAATCTTCTTTAACGATTAACGCGGCATGACCGACATTACATGGTTTGGAATAAGACGACGAATCCTCATCACACGCCGCAGCAGAAATAGAAAGGGCCAACAATAATAAACATAAAGCGTTGCGACTCATGATAAACTCATAACCGAAGTGGCTTGTTCGTCAAGCATTGCACGGGCTACCCAAAAGCAGCCAAATATAACTTCAGTAATTCTATCGCAAAGCTTGGATGTTTTAAATCCGTATTTCTACAATAAGCCTTTTTAACACCCAAAATGAATGTACAATTTAAGTCAGCCAATACACAAAGACCACTGACTTAAATTGTAACTGAATTATATTGATACTCTAACTACTTGCAAACGACGCTCCCGCCTTTTTCCTCACAGCTATTAGCACAACGTTTGGCATAATATTTTTCCTGGAAAGCTTCACAAATATAAGCAACATTGCCTTCGCAATAATCACTGTACGACAAATCACAGTACTTTTGCTCAACGCACCCCTCGTCACAAAGATTGCCGCAATAATCATAATCGTCATTTACTTTGTGAAGCTTACCATCGTTAAAACGCATACAGACCTGATACTGTTTCGTTTCATAACTGTGTTCTTCATCTACTGTACAATAATCATAGGTTGCATTGGCTTTAGAGCAACTGTCACTGTCGTTTTCGGCAACACAGTCTGCGTAGTTTACACCGTCTTTCCGAGCAACCGCACATTTGTATGATGCATTTGAATCGTCATAACTACCACAGTTGTCGTACACAACCTTACCAGCACTACAGTAAACAATATTATTACCATTACAGTGCTCAACAAAACTGGCTCTCTTGCACGTTGCATCTACCGAATTGTTCTGTGACTCAGGAACAGGATCAATCTTGATTGTAGGCTCGTCGTCTGGTTCTGGATCCGGTGCACTATTGCAAGCTTTGTTAGAACAGCCATAATCGCATACCTGGCTCACGTTCCAGTCGTTGCCGTCACAAATTTCAACTTTATTGCCAGAACAACGTTTTTCGTTGGGTGTACAAAGCATTTCACAAACACCCTGAATACAGCTCTTCCCCGTTGGACAGGCATTGCCACAACTGCCGCAATTCTTTGCGTCTGTCAACGCATACACCGTCTCGCCATTGCACACGAGTTTACTTTGTCCCACTGCACTACACGCAGAAGATTTGTCTTCGACAAGTTTGCCGTCCTCAAGCTTATAAAGGTAAACACATCTCTCTGATTCAAGACAATAACCCTTTTCGTGCGTTTCATTCTCATCAAGTACGCCCGAAGCAAGATTATTCGTGATGACTTTGACTGCATGACCATTGTCGCCACACTGTATCGATGTCGACGAATCGTCAGAATCACAACCAAACATAAAAATTGCTACCACTAAAGATGCAAGCACGCGTGTTTTGCGAAACATAATCCTATCCTTATAAAACTTAACTATGCATTTATATCTTATGACGAATTACAGACAGATGCAGTATTCCGCTTCGTTATAATAACGTAATTTTTAGGCAATTACTATGCCGTTTCACAAATGATCCCCAAATGTTAAGCAGACAGCACCTTACAACAATGTCACGTTATAGCTGTTCAAGCCTCTCCAAAAGTGCCTGTTTTAACATTTCATATCGCAGACGTTTCTCTTCTTTTTCAAAATGAACTTCTCTCAGCTGCTCTGAATTGTTCGTGTAATCCAGTTTTTCACTGCCAAATTGTTCGCTTGTAAGATCGAACACACATTCTCCAACAACATTGTAACAATGATAATTGCCACCGGGACGCAAAATACCCATGACTTTTCCGCCAAAAACATCTTGTGCCAAAAAAGCCGTAATTGAGCACTGACCAAAAGTCTTGTTGTCGTCCGTCCAATGATCACGCATACGCGGCGCACAAGTTTCGGCACACCAACATTGGCTCAAAAGATCATACAGCATTCTGGGATCACGAATCTTCAAATAGGGCGCATTTACCGCAACTGCATGAGCCTGTTCCCAACCATAAAACTGATACGACACTTGTTTTCTCCTGTACAACAAAAGCATTCACACGTTGCACTCAAACCACGGCAAACGCTGAGACTCAATGATTAAAGCACATTTATGGCGTAACGATACCCAACATGCCCAATCGCGCTTTAAGCTGTTCTTCAGTCACAGCAAATGAATGCGCCATCTGGCTGAACGAAACCATATCCGAAATGTCTCGACTCGAAATATAACGCGATACCAATTCATTGGGCATTAAGAACGCTGAGGCTACAGCGTTGGCCAAACGATCTTTTTGAGCCTGGAACGAATCGATCCGCTCTTCCATACATTTGTCACGAGCAGCAATGGCAATGCGACCCAAACCATAAGCAGCAGTAAAAGATTTTAGTTCAGGCTCAAGAGTACTGCTAAGGACAATACACGACACGCCCGAATCGCTGCAAAATACAGCACAACGCGACGAGATCTCAGCTTCAATTACAGCAATGCCTTCCCAGTTCAAATGTTGAACGAGATTCAAACCAATAACATGTTCACAACCTAAAACACGCCTGAGCGAAGAGGCAATCGTTTCGGCAGCATTGGGAGAAAGATCAAAACATAGCGAAGGAAAAGCAGCGCCTTTATTTTGGGTAACCGCAGCTTCCGCAATATCCTTAGCTGCTGAATCACCACAAATACAAAGCAAACCACCTACTTCTGAGCGCACATGCTGAACACCCAAAAGATCGTCTACGCTGACATTCAATGCTTGAGCCAGTCCTAAAAGAACGCGCGTAGAAGGCAATCCCTTGCCTTTTTCGAGATTGCTCAGCGGAGCCTGACGCATGCCTACACGTGAAGCCAACGCCGTTTGCGATAATCTGCTTGCATGACGAAAAGCCGCAATGCGCTTTCCTATTTCCACCGCCAATTGGCTGTCTTCAAGCATAGTCATCTTACTTCTCCACAATCATCTTATCTTGCAATACACCACGATCCCGCGCAGTATCCCAAAACATCCACGCAAAGGATCACAGAACGTTTTGTAACGAAATGAATACGCATGCAAATTTTCTATAATGAATGCATAATAAACTACTTTATCAACTCGCTATCCCCCAAAAAACAAAAAAAGCAGCACAATCTCTTGTGCTGCCTCATAAACTAGTAAACGCGTTCTGAATTATCCACGAAGAATAAACATTACTTTATCATAGGCACAGGAATGACGTGTCCTTCTTCATCGATTGTGGTCGTCCAATCGGTGTATTTGCCGTCTGCATTCGCGGGAATATTGGCCGAGAGAACGCCGCCGTCGTAACCGGCATTGTAGCGCAGCAGGCCGAGGACGGAGGCTTGGGTGCGCGTCACAGGGATGCCGCTGGCATTGTAGGTGTAGGGCTGAGCCGAGGCGTCGGAATAATGTGCGCCGCTATTCGTACCGACAACATCTTTATTCCAATACGATTCATAGACGTATGCGCCTTTAACGGCAGAGAGTGTATACGCGCACGATTCACCGCAATATAGTGTATCGGATGCAAAGTTGTTGACGAGAACGCCGTAGGTACCGCCGGTAATGCCGCCGATATAGAGCCCCGCATTATTGAGTTGACCATTATTGGCGTAATGGCGCGTGCGAGCGGAGTTATTAATTACATAAGAGACCGGATTTAAGTTGTACGATTCACCGATCGTTAGACCAACAATACCGCCATAATAACATGATCGTGTGACGCTTGTTTCATTGTTTCTAAGGAATGTCATACCAATATTGGCGCTCGAATTCCGAACGAATGTATTGGTATTCATCATCGAACCGAGGATGCCACCAACGGAGGCATTGTTCGCAATGACGTAGAAATCTGCATCGACGACGGCTTGTTCAATACCCGCTTTAAATATTTTTGTATTTTCATCATATTCGGAAGCGCTGAAATCGCCTTCAACGACACTGCCTAAAACGGCTGCAATACCGCCGATGTGGTTGCCATAGTTTTTAGGATGGCTATAGGCTTCCTCCTTATCACTGGTATAATCCTTTCCATAGCCGATCCAAGGATCAATATATTTTGTTGAACCTGATGAGGGGATATACTTCTTTGTTTCTTCAATATTAGAAACAGGGTAGCCGCTGACCTCGATGGTACCATTAAACGAGACGTTGGATGCACCTTCATTAATATAACCAGCAACACCAGCGGTGAAAGCCCAGTCGACATAATTATTCGTTCGCTCTTCGCCAACTTGTTTAATATAACCGCGACTATGGACTTGATCAAGCAACGAAGCTCGGCCTGCAACGCCGCCAACAAACGTTCTTATCCATGTGTTTGGATTAGCATTCCTGCTATTGAGCGTAACATTGACATCGGCATCAATATTGCGGAGGACATCGCCGGCACCCACGAGGCCACCGATGCGATCTCTCATAAGCTTAACATTGATATATGTATAATAATAGGCCGAAACATTGCCTCTTAATTTAATGTCGGATATGTTGGATTCTTTATAATTTGTATTACCAAAAAGGCCACCGATATCTCGGTCTAATCTTGATAATGATGGTGCTATAGTGGTGGAATCAGCTGTTTCAACATAGACTTTGGAGCTGCCCGTAATATGATTCGCGTTACCTTTAAGTTCGGCAGCGAGTCCGCCTGCGACCAGAGGTTTGCCAGTGGCAACCGTGCAGTTTAGGGTAATGGCGAGATCGATATTTTTGAAGGTCACATCCGGGTTGTCGGTAAGTCTGCCAAACAAGCCGCATGCAGGGGTCGCATCTTCTGATTTTGATACATCCTGATTGAGGACACCGGTAATGCGGTGACCGCCGCCGTCGAGCACGCCAGAAAATCCCGTAATCGGTGCGTGATTGGTTTCGCCGAGGTCGATCGGCTGTTTAATGATGAATTTGCCGTTAGGTTCGAGCGCGATCTTGCTAAAGAACTCGTCCTCGCTGCCGATATTGGTATAGCAAACGCCATCGATGTTTGTTTTGCCGCATCCGCAGGTCGCATCTTTTTTAAATGCAAACGGATCGTCAGGGCATTCGTCGTTATCGGCATTAAAACCCTTCATGCAGATATCGTAGTTGACGCATTCGGGGTCGTCACAGCCCTTTTTGCCATCGCCGTCGACATCCGTCTTATTCTTGCACGATTCGTAAGTTTCGCCGTAGGCACCGCCACCATCGCTACCATTGACAAAAAGTGCACAGTTCGGATCTTGTGCATCGGCGACGCCGTTAAAGTCGTTATCGATGCCATCCGAGCAGAGTTCGCGTGTATTTTCTTTAACGCCAACCGCACTTTTACAAATGTCAAAGATCTGGCAATCTTTGTCGAGACAGTCGAGATCGCCGTCACCGTCGTTGTCGATGCCATCCGTGCAGGCCGCAAGCGTATTTTCAAGCTTGTCGCTGCTGATCGTGCAGAAAGGAAAGATTTTGCAATCAGCATCGTCGCAGTCGATTTTGCCGTTTTTATCGTTATCAAGGCCATCCTGGCAGCGTGCAGCAGTATTCTCTTCTTCGCTAACAGCGCAGATCGCAAAGGCTTGGCATTCTTCATCATCGCAATCTTTTTTGCCGTCACCATCGTTATCGATACCATCTTTACAGGCATCAAGCGTATTCTCTTTACCCTCTTCGGCTTTAGCACAAAACGAAAACGACGCGCAGTTGGGGTCTTCGCAGTCTGCTTTGCCGCTATTGTCGTTGTCAATACCGTCTGAACAACGCGCTTCATTGTTTTCTGTTTTATCTACAACAACAGGTTGCCCCGAACCTCCATTGCCGCCGTTGCCTTCTGTTTCTGAATCGTAGTAATTATTGATCGTGTCACCACACCCCGCTGCAACCATCGTGAGCGCCGCAAGCAGAATATATCTCGTCAGTTTCATGGGCTATACCTCTTTGGTAATTTGTTAAAGCTATAATGTTATTCCTAACGAATAATCATTTATGCAACAGTATATATAGCATACCTGCAATGCATTGTAGTAATATGGGATGTTTTTTTTTAGTTTTTTTTCACAAATCGACGTTACTCTCCATCTCAAAAACGCATTCTATGATTCGCTATAATCTTTCCTCATATTTCATTTGCTTCGCCTATTGCCTTTGGCAATACGGCTGCGCTGCCTGCCTATTGCATACGACACGCATTCTTTCGGCCTATGCCCATGGCATACGGCCTCATGCGCTCGGCTATTTCCCCATACGGCCGTAGCTCGCTACGGCCTTCAGGAAAATACGCCGAGCGGCGCTTCGCGCCTAGTTTTCTTTCCTCTTATGGGAAATGTGGTCGGTTAAGAAATCACATAAATTTATTGTGCAAAAAAAAACGACGCCGTAAAGCGTCGTTTTGATTACTTACTAATCTATATTAATGACAAAGTCGTCGAATATCGTTATCCCATTTGGGCGCAAGTTTCACTGTTATTTCAAGGTCAACTCCGTAATTATTTAAAGTATAATGTAATGATCGGTTATTTAAGTTAACGTCATAATTATATTCGACGGGAGGAGTATTTTCAGAGCTGCGCGATTCAATTTCTACGGAGTATGCGTTGTTACTCTCTACTGAAAATTCATTTAATGATATGAAATGATTGTCTTCTATGAGCGGACAATCAATATACTGTGCCGGTGATGTCGCGATAATTTTGTAAACTAGGGCTTGGCAGGAATTGATATTATTATCTTTGATTAGACCAAATTTTTTTGCAACACTGAAGTCTGTTGCATCATCAGATTCGTGTACGATGCGAAGACCTTTTGGAGTAATTCGTGTAATAATAATTTTATTTGCGCTAGATTCTTTACTGCCATCATTGGTAAATTTTTCCGAAAATTCAAAGGATAAATATTTGTCATTATATGCATTTATTATATTAACAAACACATCACCATCAGGCATCTGACGTGCTTGTTGATGTTTCGTAAACCGTCTTTGCATATCGGCTAAATAGCTGTCCTTTGAATATATTTTGCCAAGCAAATAGATGTTGTCATCTGCAAGATTGGCTAAACTGATGGCATCATGGCCGTTCCATGCCGTAATATAGTTATTCAGGAAGGTCATAGCCTGATTTTCATAAATCTCAGCTTTGCTTTGAGCGAAGCTAAGCTTCATGTTTAGCCATTGGGAATTATTTGGAATAGGTGCCACAAGTGTAGCATCTTCGGAAGGGGCTGCGTCGTTCTGTACATTATTGTCCTGCGCGACAGCATCTTCGGAAGGGGCTGCGTCGTTCTGTACAGCATTGGCTTGGGGCTCTGTTTGCGCAAACGTTTGTTTTTCAAAAAGCTCTTTTGCGGTCATTTCAGTACAATTCCAGGAAGAATCAACTTTGACTGAAATTCCATAACGCATAGTTCTAAGCTTCGCTTCAAGCGTACGCAGATCCAGTGAAGATGCGTCTTTGTCTATTTGCGTAATAACTCTAAGGTAGTCATTTTTTAAGAATTGTATGCTTCCTGGATTTGCATCATTTTTAACAAAATCATCATGGCTATAAAGAATTCTGCCAGAAAGTTCAAAACCGATACCATCATAATAAATATCTTTATTAATTATTGTCTTTGTTTTGGTAAGCATACTTTCTGAAACGATACAATCCAACATAATATAGTTAATCGGTTCATCTCCATAATTTTTAATTGTAAATGTACTCAATGAATAATTGTCATGCGTACAAACCTTAGCTTTCCAATCAGCTCCTTCGCTCAATGCAAAACTTTGTAATACTTCATCCAGAAACTGTTTGCGAATTTCGTAAAGTTTGTCACAAGTCTCAAAAGACTTATCTTCTTTACATTTGAGCATAACTTGTGCCCAGTCTTTTTTGGCGTAGAGTTCTTCTAACTCTGTTGCTAACTTTTGTCTTTTTTCCTCTTCTATCTTTTGTTTTGCTGCTCGTTCTTTTTCTTTTATGGTTCTACATGTATTTGTGCGATTGAGCTTTGATTTTTTACATTTAATTAATAACTCCGATTCATCCAACTTTTCCAAACGGGCATCACACATTTCTACCGTTTGTTTAAATTCTTTTTCTAATTTAATTAGGCAATCAAGATCTTCACAATGATCATCATTTAACTGTGACAATTTCGTGCAAGGATCAGAGCAGGCAGATAACAGAACGCCTGAAAGAAGTGTAGAGAGAGAAGGACAGCTTTTTTCATAAAAATCCTTTTGAAAAATATTCACGCACGGCGAATATATTAATTTTTGTAAGCATCCAAGCTTTTGAAGTCTTTTAAAATTATAAAGACATCTTTATAAGAAATATGATAAGCCTCCCACAAATTGTCAATATAAAACCCTCCGTTTTGACAAAAATTTGAAGAAAACTAGAGGCTAATTCATAACAATTATTATAGCGCCGCAGGCAGAGAGGGGCGCGGCGTATTGGCAAAAGCCAATAGCCGCGTGGGGGGACACATCCCCCCAACAATCATTTATAACATTGCTGTCCAACTAAATTTTCGTATATAATTCGAATTACATGCCATCTCTATTTTCAAGATCAATAAATTGAAAGATTAGGCCGGTCGGCTTGAAGAAGTTGCTCAGCCTGTCGACGTTCATCAGCAGAGAGCGAAAAGGGATAGTCCGGACAGTCATTGAAATTTTGGAATGTCGTCATGAGGTTGACACGTGCCTTGGGAACATTTTTGAGCAACCAATCAACACATGGACGCGTACAGCAAGCAAAGTGGCCAGGCATCAAAAGATGACGCACAATAACATCGCACGATGATTTGCAAGCCTCGACGATATTCGCACAGACACGATCATAATAGTCAGGCACAGGGCCAACGATCGCAGGTGCACAAGCACTACAGCATTTGAGATCAAACACAAAACCGTCCAAAAGACGCGTTATCGCTTCGTTTTGATCAAAAGCATAATAGCCATTCGTATTAAGATAAAAGGGAATCGAACGTTTAAGGCGCTGTTTGAGCAATGCTGTTGCTTCTAGAACGAAAGGCAAGTAGAGCGTCGGTTCGCCGCCAATCCATTCAAAGGCCCGAAGTTCGAGCGAATCAAGATGCGGCGCGAGTTTTTCAGCATACGTTTGAGCATCACCGTGCCACGTCCGTTTGGCAGTCTGCCAATGCATGCGCTCACTACACGTCGGACAACTTAGATTGCAACCGATCATGTTGACGATAAAAGCTGGTGAAAGCTCACGTTCTTCACCACAGTGGACGAACTGCTGATAAATAGAAGCGGTTGTACTAGACATGAATCTGCTCAATAAGGTCAGAAGCCGTAACGGCAATTTTATCCATGGCTGCTGCACGACCTGCACGAGAATGTGTACTGACTGCAACTGCTGCGATCGCAAAGGCATCCAGCCAACGCGTAAATGAATCGCCGCGAGCCTGAGCTGTAATGGCAGACAGTATTCCAGCCAACACATCGCCGATACCCGCCGAAGCCATTGCAGAATTGGGATAAGGCAATATAGCGAGTTTCGGCTTGGGGGAAGCGATCTGAGTAACGTGAGATTTCAAGATAACGTAGGCATGGTACTTTTGTGCGATGCGCACAGCGTATTGCGTCTGATTGTGGACAACCTCAGCCGTCGAGACGTCCGCCAGACGCGCTGCTTCTGCCGGATGGGGCGTCAAAAACAAATCGCGCGCTTCAAATCGACATGCATCACCCTGTTTGGCCAATTCACTCAATGCCCAAAGTGCATCGGCATCCAGGATAAGAGATTTAGGATAGTGCATGAGTCTTTGTACGATCTTAAGTGTTCTATCCGAACGACCTAAACCTGGGCCAACGAGGATGACATCAGCCTTTTGCATCATTTCGTCGAGTTTAGAGAGCACCAAAGTCCCTTGCTCGACGATGACGGTACGCATGATCTCATCAGGCGGGGAAATTTGAGAATTCGAAGCGAGCGTAACGAGGCCGGCACCTGCATGAAGGGCTGCGCGAGAAGCAAGACAAGCGGCTCCAGGCATTTCTTCGGAGCCCCCCACAACATAGACGTGTCCGCACGAACCTTTGTGAACATCGAGACAACGCTCAACCGAGTAATGCTTTTGCACGTATTGATCACTCAAAAGCATTTGGCGTGGGAATGTTGACGGCCAAGCACCAAGCCCAATGTCTACGCAGGTCAACTTACCCGTGTGTTTGGGGCCTTCGCCAAAAAAATGACCCAACTTAGGCGCGCCAAAAGTAATCGTTTCGGTAGCATGCAATGCACGAGGTGGCGCTGGGTCATCCATCGGAGCTCGAAAACCTGTTGAGGCATCAATTCCAGAAGCAATGTCAACGCTCAAAATTGGACAATGAAGTTCTTCGATACATTGATAGATACGCGTCATCAACATGCTATGCGAAGGATGGTACCCCGTACCAAAGATGGCATCAATCACGAGCAAATCTTTGTGATTTTTCCACGACGAAATCGCACCGACATCGGTGATCTCACGTAAAACCGTGCGAGGTAAATCCTGTACACGCGCAAACATCGCTTTTGCGTCTGGCGTTTTAGCAGCTTCACTTCCAAAAACGAACAATCTGACACAACAACCTGCATTTCTCAGGTAGTGCGCTGCAACAAATCCATCACCACCGTTATTACCTGTGCCGCAGAAGATCAAAACCGTTTCAGGATGATATTTCAGCGCGAGCTGAGCCACTTCATGCCCTGCAACTTCCATCATACATTGTCCAGCTCCGGGACGTTTTTTAATTTCGGCTGCCTCCCACGCGCGCATATCGTGCGGATCGATGCATGCACAGCCATCGAGATGTGCGGGGTCATTCCAGTAAAATGCCATAATCTTGCAGACTCCGAATTTGCGAGTAAATGCTTTACTGCGCCTCATTGCGCGGCTTTTTCGTTTTAGCACATTGCCAAATAGGGCAGAAAATATGGACATAACACGATCTTTTTGCGACGCACAGACAAACACAGACATTGCCATACTTAACGACCGGCTTCCGATAAGCCTTGATTGGTGGCGCAAACTCGCACGTGCGCTTAATGCAAACGATACGCCGTCTCTCGTCAAGGCACTTACTGTTTTTGCCGGTGATCACGGTTTAACGTGTGGATCGCTTATGACGCCAGAACTCCGTCAAAAGCTCATCGAAAACTTTGACAGTCTTCAACTAAAACTCATCGGGCCGCACCTTGAACAACGCTGTCTTTTGAATGGAACGAGCGAATCGACCCTGTTCGACCGCTGCATAGAAATCGTACGAGAAGCTAATGGTGCCGTTTTTGATATGCCTTTCGTACCACAAGTTTTAGCCATCCGAGGCGTACGCCGCGACGGACAAACCCTTTGGCAAACTGATTCAGCAGCATATTTCGCAGCCGAATCCTATGGCCAACGCACGCATTTTTCGTCGGCAAAACAGCCCTTTTTAGATTCAGCTGTCATTCTATTTTGGCGTAATGAGTCAGGTGAAAAGCACGCATTGATCTTTGACGCAACAGTCAATCCCAATATGATCTGGCCCGAAGGAACTGCACATCTTTGTGATGGACAATATACTTTTAAACTTGGACGTCACCGCACCTACAGTCGTCCGCACATCGATGCCGTCGTTCAAGCTGCACAAAACTGGCCGTCCAACTGGATCTATGAGCTTGACGATGCCCACGTACGCTACATTGCCCTAGAGGGTACTTCACCCATTCATGTCATCCGCAGTAGCGGTGATAGTCTCGATCTTAGTCAGGATGACATCACATGCGCCGAACGAGCTATTGCTCACTATGATAAGCGCTTCGTCGACTGCATGCATATTAAGATTAATATTCATACGTGTCCACAAAACGCAGCGTCTTCATTAGGCTGTCAAAACATAGCCATCGACCAGTACGGCTGCTTTATCGATACCATTTCATCCCTCGAAACTGCTGCGATTGCCCGCTTTGGACATCCATTCGAAACGTGGTACTCGCTCATTGATGCTTCTAAAATAAATGCTTGAAACCGAGCCCGTCTTGCCTTCGGCTTCAACATGCACGCCCGCTGCTTGCCTTCGGCTTCGCAACGCGTGCGATTTAACAGTAATCTTTAGTTTAGAAACGACTATATATCGAAAAAACAAAGCTACTGTGAAGTTATCCGAGTGTTATACGAAATTTTTATTGGAAAGCAGTGATACAATACATTAAATATTAGATTATGATATATTCTATCTTACGTTACATACCCGCCATATATGATTTTTTGCTGCCCATCGACACAGCAGATTGAACAGACTGCGTATTCGGTTTAACGCTAAGTTGTTTGCCGAGCATTTCGAGACACGAAGCGATTTCTTGGCTAGCGTTAAGAGCGTGAGCGCGTTCATAGGCACGATAAGCGTGACGGAGCAAACCATTTTTCTTCGTAATGCGATATTGCTCAAGGTATGAATTGGCGAGATAGACCCAACATTCGTCGTCGTAAGGGTTGAGTTGCGTCACTTCGTTGAGGTGTCGAATGGCAAGTTCAATATGCTGAGGTGTAACAGGGCGCATAAGCGCAAGCGAAATTCCAAGATTGGCCTGAACACTTTTAATGGCTTCGTAATCTTCGATCGCGCGCAAGAACATGAGCGAAGCCTCGAAGCAATGAATGGCTTCTTCGTCATGCCCGAGATCACGGTTCGTCATCCCCATGAGGTTAAAGGCCTGAGCTGCGAGCAACTTAGAAAAGCGGCGATCGCCCTGAGCACGTGCATAGAGACCTCCCATAAGCGGCCCGAGCACGCGCATGACCGTTTCGTTGTCACCTTCGTCGTATGCTTCATGGACGTAATCGAGAAACTGCGAAAAGAACTCGGCTGACATAGATGTTGTATCTATGCGCGCAGGCACAAACCCATTGAGATCCTCGATATAATTGACAAAGGTGTTATCGGGTTGTTGAATAAAAACATTTTTACGCGAAATGTTAAATCTGTCACAGACCGTCCAAACATGTGAGATCACGCTTTCATCGACCCCGCGGGAATCTGCGAGCACAAAAAAGGCAATTTTACCGTCAATAATTTCTGCATAGGCATCCAGAGCCTTGTCAAAAGCATCGATTTTCTTTTCGAGCGGTTCGAAGATACAGACAGTTTTTTCGCCAATACGCTGAGCGACAGCCCCATGAGAAAGCGTTGCGCTTTGACGTCCTGATTTGAGTGCATTTTGCGCCATGACGAGGTTCGATTCGTTCGTTGCCGAAACGCGTCCACGCGGAACAAGACGTCGAGCGAGCAGTTCGTTGAAATAAAACACGCCAAGTTCGCAGGCTGTATCACCTAAAATACGAGGTTTTGCAGGTTCCATCGGTTTAAGATCCGCTTCGTAACAAGGTTCTTCTGACAAGCGCATTGACTTTTGGCGCTCTTCATTCTGTATTTCGATTAAAGACGCAAGATGCATCACAGGACCAGAAGCGCTTTCATACGCACCCAAATCGTCTGATTGTCTATAATTCAAGCTGGAATGAGGACACTCCAACGACATCGGTTCTGTGCTCATGGCCACTTGCGGCAACGCACCAATCCCAATAAAACCATCCAAATTGATTTCTTCTGACGAAACTGCTGCTAACTTTGTTCGCTTAGAACGGCGTTTGCCCATAGGGCGCGTCATTTTTTGCGCTAACTTCTTATAATGCGCCTGATATATATCACGAAATAACAATGCCATTCCTGCCATTATCATTGTTATTCCAATTATCAGACACAACACAAACATCTAAGCGGCCTCCATGCCATGGATGTGATTTGAGGGGAGCTGCTCCTTGCATTCTATACCCCAAAAACGCACAATAATTACCACATTGCGCACAAAACCGTTAAAAGTTTTTTAAAAGTATAATGATTATTTTTGTGGTACCTTGCAAACTTGTTTACATGTGAAATCTTCGTATTTCTACATTTAATTTTATAGCATTATATTCTCATGCAAACCGAAAAGATACATATTGATCATTCAAATATATCACACATTAAGCAAATAAAATTCACTTTCTTTTGTTTATATTATCAGTATCGTCACATGAACAAATCACACACAAAATAGGTGAAAATTTGTATTTTATCGCCTCGAGTTTTTATTTTTTTTGGTTTTTTGCCGGCCTATGCGGTCAAAACCGCATACAGCCGGCAGCCGCTGCTATCGTCCAAGACGATACGCAGCGGCCTTTTTTGGGGAGGATGTATTCCCTCATCAGAGAGCAAAACTACAAATGAACTCGTTTAATCAAACAAATCGAATGGACACCCAAATACGATAACTTGTCCATCAACGACAGCATTTAACCGTCATATTTATTTATTCATTGGATGCATTGGTTCATTCAAAAAAAGCAAATCCAGCCTGGGCGTATCTGCGAAGCAGAAGCACAGGCGGCCAGCCGTATGCAAAGCATAGGCTGGCCCAACCCAAAACATCTATTATAATAACTGTTTTGTAAGCTTATTGTTTATTCTCAAGCGCATTGAGCGAACTATAAGAATACGTATTACAAGCCGTCATGTCCGTACTATTAAAGCCTGTTTTGAACCATGCCTGGCGCATTTTTGCGGAACCATGGCTAAACGTGTCACGATGTGTATTTCCGAGGGTGTCATCGCCAACGGATTTTGCAGCCTTAAAAGCCTCCATAAAGTCTGTGGATTCAAGAGACTTAAACATTTCGTTTTCAACGTGCCCCCAGAGGCCAGCATAGCAGTCAGCCTGAAGTTCGATCTGCACCGAAACGAGGCTGGAGTCAGCTTTTTTGCCTTCTTTGGCAAGTTTTTGCTCGAGCGTTTGATATTTAGCGAGGTCACCGGTGAGGTATTCAATATGATGACCGACTTCGTGAGCAATGACGTAGGCAAAAGCGAAATCGCCATCAGCACCGAGTGTTTTCTTCATCGTCGCAAGGAAGTTAAGATCGAGATATAGCGTCTGATCCACGGGGCAATAGAAGGGGCCCATGTTGGATTCGGCGGTACCGCATCCCGAGTTTGTGCGTTGAGAAAAAACGACCATTTTAGGAGCTTTATAAGATTTTCCCTGCTGTTTGAAGATATTGGTCCAAACGTCCTCTGTACTGGCCAAAATCTGAGAAGTAAATTTATATAATTCTTCTTCATTAGCGAAATCGGCATTATTTTTATAAAATGCACTATCCGTCGTACTTACAGGCTTATCTTGAGCAGTCTGCGCACTGTTTGCAGCGGAATTGTTACCCGAAAGCTGTGAGACAACTGACGGATCAACCTTACCACCGCTCAATAAAAAGTAGATAATCATTCCAACGACACCGAGACCACCTACACCAGCAGCAGCCTTTGCAGGAACATTTCCGCGGCGATTTTCAACATTGGAACTCTCTCTACGATTATCCATCTTCATAGTGTCAAATTTCTCCTAAATAGAAGCAATCAGCTGTTTATTTATAATAATCAGCTTATATTAAATATAATTATTCCAAACAACAACGCTATTATATCTTCTCAAATAATTTATATTCAATAGACGATGCCATTCAAAACAAAATCAAAGAGGACGCCCAACAAACGAACGTTGGATGCCCACACATGATGCAAAACTATTTTTCAACGAGATTCATGCCATTGACCAAACCGTTGATCATGCCTGCATTGTCTTCAGCAAAATCAGCTGGAACAGAGACGTGCATAATAAAGCTGTTCTTGTCCGTCAAAATAACATAATCGGTATTTTCACGCATATCTTCATTATGGCCCGTTTTGTAAGTAGCTTTATACGTCGGATACGTTAATTTTGCAGTCAAATCACTATCCTGCTCAACATTAAGCTCATAGGCATTATCAGCTGACTTATTGATATAGACTCTAACGTTGTCTTGGCCATCAGCGATCGGAGCAATTTTCGACGTTCCCAGAACGATCATACCGTCAATGAGTTCTTCATTTTGATAGGTTCCATCTGCAGCAACATCGTTTTTAATAAATTTCCCTTCAGGTTTATCATTAATCTCGAGTACGAGAGCCTTTTGTTCTGTGTTAGCTGCACTCTCAGCAGGTTTAGCATCGGCTTTAGCATTATCAGCCTTAGCTGCATCGGCAGACTGCTGCGCGCCTGCAGCATCGGAAGATTCTGTCGAAGATGTTTTTTTGTCACAAGCGGTAAAAAGAAGCGCAGCCAAAAGCAAAACGAATAGAATACCTTTTTTCATAAGTAACTCCTTAGACGATTGACGTCGTTCAAGACTATATTGATACTTCTAACCTCATCTGAGTCTTAACAACCCAAAAAGACAATTGCTTTTATACCTTTACAGCTTTTAAGCCTACCTCTATTTAACACCTTACTATCCGAAGTCCTCAAACGTCACATTAACGCGGCTAAATACAAATTAATATACAATTTATTCATTCATTGAGGGTTAGACGCGAGGAGCCTGAACGAAAAAGACGCAGTCTTTTGAGAGCGTTTGGCACTTTGCTTCGTCTACTTCCTCAATCCTTTCAGGGACTGCCTTAAGACTGATGTCCTCCGGACGGGCCAAAGGGGCGGCATTGCGCGGCCGCCCCTTTGGATTCCCCGCGCTCTTTCGTCGCGCGTGCAGAACTCACTTCGTTCAGACATGCTGCACGCGCTCTAATTTTTTGAGTGATTTTGACGCATTTCTTCGTCTACTTCCTCAATCCTTTCGGGGACTGCCTTAAGACTGATGTCCTCCGGACGGGCCAAAGGGGCGGCATTGCGCGGCCGCCCCTTTGGATTCCCCGCGCTCTTTCGTCGCGCGTGCAGAACTCACTTCGTTC
>JAZRWH010000071.1:0-7500 GCA_045599585.1 Myxococcota bacterium | reverse complement strand
CGACTTGCATGTGTTAGGCCTGCCGCCAGCGTTCGTTCTGAGCCAGGATCAAACTCTCCAGTTTGATCTTGTATTTTTTAGCTTTATCCGATTTATGATCGCCGCGTAGCATGCTACACAGTTTCATGAATTGGATAGAACTTATAATAATTGAATTGAATATCCTTGATGCGACGTAGCATTCTACGTCGCTACCCCTAACGGGATAGGATATATTATTGGCTCGCACTTCTGCTGCAACATTTATATATGCTGCTTTTACGTTTCTTTCTCTTTTTCGGTTTTCATCTATCGTCACTGAACTTCATTTCTGAGTTTCAGCGAACGAGGCAGGCTTATACGCGTGTAGGTCCTTGTCGTCAAGCTTTATTTTCAAAAAAAATTGACGACCTGGGTTACGACTCAGCTAAGGTAAAACTAGGAAGCGTTGTTCACTGCCAAAAATCCGCCACAATAATAAGCGCGAGTGTATTGGCATCGCCAATAGCGAGCGCAAGCCGGGCGTATTGGCATCGCCAATAGCCTGGCAACTCAGAAAATGCACCTTCGTAATCTTCCTGGTAATGCACCTTTGCGAAAGTTCGTGTATCATCCCCAGGCACAGGTATCAAACCTGATAATGAAACCAGATAATAAGTTATAAATTGGACGTACAATGACGAATTCATTACAGGACACAGCCCCCCAACGCGAAGCGCTCCAGAGCATGATCACCTCTCGCTACCGCATCCTCCAACTCCTTGGCAAAGGCTCACAGGGAGCCGTCTACCTAGCCAAATCTGAATCGACGCACCAAAAAATCGCCATCAAACAGCTCCACATTGCCTCCGTCAAAGACTGGAAACAGTATGACCTGTTTCAGCGCGAAGCAAATGTTTTGAAGGGACTCGATATTCCTGGCGTTGCTAAACTGCACGAAACCATTGAAATCCTCGATGCAGAAACGCCGATGGCACTCATCGTACAGGATTATATTGAGGGCGAGCCAATGCAAAATTTTATCAGCAACGGGCGCCGTTTTCAGCTCGGACACATTGGCGGCATTCTGTTGCAATTACTCGATATTTTGCAAAAACTGCATCAGAGCGATCCACAGGTCGTTCACCGCGACATCAAACCATCTAATATCCTATTAAATTACCGTGAAGACAGCTCCATCCCCGAAGTGCATCTTATTGACTTTGGAGCCGTAGCGAATCCGCAGGTCAAAGGCGGAGGATCCACCGTCGTTGGCACTTACGGCTATATGGCACCAGAACAACTTATGGGACGTGCCTGCGCCGCCAGCGACATCTATTCGCTCGCCATTGTCGCCGTCTATCTCTTGAGCGGCATCTCGCCTGAAAATCTCGAAATCCAAGATTATCACGTCCTCATCGACACACCACTCCAGCATTTGCCCTACCAAATTACATCATTTCTACGCCAGATGCTCGAACCGCGTGCCGAAGACCGGTTAGCGGATTATGACAAAATTCGTGCGTTTTGCAAGGCACTCATCGATCAAAAATTTGATAAAATCCCCTGCGAAACTCAAAATAAAATTGTTAAACATAAATATTCTCTCAAAAAAGTCTATTCCTATCGACAGCCAGGAAATATCGAATTATGGCAAGCACTCAGTGATAAAACACCACGGCGCTTGCCAATGGCTGCTTATGCATCAATATTAAAAGACGCTTTAAAGATTATCGCTGGTTTTATTATTTTTATAGGATTATCCATTTTTGTATCATTCTTGTATTATCATCATGTAGAGACTCGTTCATTTTCCGTTTATCAGCTCTTGTTTATACTTTTTAATATAACAATTGTTCTATGCATATGCGCTAATTTGTTTATAATCATTTCAAAATTATCTAAAGCTCGTCGTATTAGTCATTTTTTAAAAAATGCCCGCAAATCTATGGCCACCGTTATTCGCATTGAGTATGTTTCTTATCTTAATTCTCAATCTCTAAATAAAATTAGCACTAATCGAAAATACACACCAACCTGGAGAATCACCTATAGTTTCAATCCACCAGACGATAGTTCGCCAGACAATCTCATACGAACGGTCGAAACACATGTCGAACCTGATATAAAAGAAGGCGACCTAATTCCCATTTTATATCAAATTTACAACAATAAAATTGATGAACATGTTTATAGCACACCCTACCCCATTCCCGTCACGGATACGTTAAAACAAACGGAGAACTAACCATGACAATGAATAACATGAAACCCTCCGTATCAACACCACTGCAGTTGTTTCAGCACGGATACAAACTTCTTGAACAGATCGGCGAAGGTGCAAACGGCAAAACCTACAAAGCCATAAACCTCATAACCGGTGAATTCGTTGCGGTTAAAGCGCTAAAATTCAGCGACAACCTCAAAAATTATGAATTATTCGAACGCGAAGCACAGACGCTACAATCCATTCATACGCCGGGAACACCTGCATTCTATAATTATATTGCCCCCGGATCTGAATTTACCGAGTGCTGGCTGGTGCAAGAATTTGTCAATGGGAGATCCCTTTTTGACATGCTCGAAAAAGGCGAAACCTTTGATGAAACACAAATGTTTGAAATTCTTTTGGAGACAGCTCAAATCGTTCATACACTTCAGACAAGATATGCTCCGCCCATTATTCATCGCGATATCAAACCCTCAAATATACTCGTGCGCGAAAAGCGAAAAGATGGCATGAAATTGTGCCTAATCGACTTTGGTGCGGTCGCCAATCCTCAGCAACGCGGCGTCAATTCCACCGTTGCAGGCACCGTCGGCTACATGGCCCCAGAACAGCTCATTGGCAATTGTACAATTCAGTCCGACTACTACGCCCTCGGTACCACGGCACTCCATCTGCTCACAGGCATCAATCCTATAAATTTTCCATCCAATGGTTTCACGCTTCAATTTGAAGAGACACTCAAACAAAAGGTTCCTGACATTAACAAAGAAACCATTGAACTACTTAAAAACCTACTTGCTACGAATCCCAGTGATCGTCCGAAAGATGCCAACGAGCTATTACAAAAAATTGGAAATGCGTGCTCAGCATTCAATAAAAATCAAGACCTTCTAGGCAAAAAAATTAAAAAATATGAAGAAATACAAAACTTTACACACCATGAAAAATTTGTAGAGGCACTATTAGTTTTGTGTAGTATTACATTTTTTATGACTTTTCTTACCTTACTAATTTCATTAATTGATTATGATTTAAGTGCTGAATTTCTTGTAATGATTAGCGTTATAATTGTTGCTGTTATTATAATTGGAGGTTTTATCTATTTTAAACATATAAAATCATTTATAAAAGACAAAAAAGCAAAATTTGAATCAAGCTCAAAAATACGCAATATTCCGCGAGTTAAGTTCACTGACACACCTACTAAATCACAAAAAATAGGCGTTATTCGTGCAATTTCTGCAAATTATATTGAATACACCGTACAAAACGGTAGAAAATACTACACTTCGTTTATGATAGCTAACAATGCACATATGTTCAAAATTGGAGATAAAATTCCATTAAAATAATCTATTTCGTGATCGCCTCCCATTGGAACGTATCCTACCACGTTGCAAATTGATAACGCTCAACACCCACGAAACTCGCTATCGGCAAAGCCGATACGCTCGTTTGCTGCGCCTATTGCCTACGGCAATACGGCTCCGCACTTTTTATTGAGGACGCCATGACCAAAGACGACCATTCCTCCAATACAAATTCACTCTTTAAATTGTTTAACAAATCAACGCTTAATTCCCTAGCAAACCAAGTTATTAAAACACTTGATACCGTGTCAAAACGTCTTAACGAGCTCGACACAGATGAAATCAAGACTAATTTGACCAATCTGCTATCGCGAGAACCAAGTCACGAAAAACAATTACGCACCGAAAACGGCAAGCTGTTTTCTTACAAAGGCCATGTTAGCTCGCTCTCCATCCCCGATGATATTCATACAATTAAGAGAGAGGCATTCCTTAACAATAAAACCCTTGAGTATATTGCTCTTCCAGCTTCATTAGTCACGATAGAAGCCGATGCATTTAAAGGATGTTCCAAACTCAAAGTCATTGAATTTGGTAGCCCAAGTCAGCTTCATACAATTGAAAAACGCGCATTTATGGACTGTACCGCACTCGAATCGATATCGTTTGGCTCAAAACTCAACGATATTCAAGACGAGGCGTTTAAAGGATGTACGGCATTGCGCGAAGTCCATTTTTGTAGGAGCTGCCCATTTGAAAGACTCGTTTTCAACGTATTTACCAAATGCACAGCTCTCAAGACGATCGAGTGGCCTAAAGGCATTCACTGCGTTTTTCAATCAGCAATTCAAGATTGCCCACTCTCGCACGATACACTCGCTGAACTCGAACAATATCTTCAGTTTTCGCCTAAGCGTCACGCTTACGTGAAACCAAGTGTCATTCGTTCGGATGGATACGCACAGTCCAAATCCAACGCCACCCCGCCCCATGCATCGCCAAACTCAACTCAATCTCATTGCGAAAACGACAACTCACTCGAAGAAGCCCTCCTCGAAGCGAAAAAAATGGCTAAACGCGAATCGCAAATGCGTTCTACTTATCGTGCCCAAAACGATCGCCCTATAATAGATAAAGAGCTCCTCGAAATGCAGCGAAAAGCCTGGCAATATGATGATGAGCAACCCGAGCAAACAGAAGCTCAAGATCAAATTAAATTACAGCCCAAAGCAGACGAACCGCAAAAAATACATACCCCCGAGGGTCTTTATCTCGAAGGCAACGAACTCGTCGGCCTCGATCCCGGCCTCATAAATCTCGTGATTCCAGCTGAAATTCACAACATCGGCTCTTCCTTTGCCAATCAAAGCTCGGACATCGAATCCATCGAAGTTTTGGGCGACATTAAAAAAGTTAATGCTTACGCTTTTAGTGGCTTAACCAAACTCAAATCTGTCCGGTTTCACGAAAACGTCAACCATATTGCAGAGCACGCCTTTGAAAACTGTACACAGCTCGCATCTGTTCAGTTTGACAAAGCGCTCTACGTTTTGGGTAAATATTGTTTTAAGCATTGTACATCGCTTAAAGACATCCGTATTCCCGACACTTGCGGACAAATTAACGAAGGTGCCTTTGTAGACTGTCAAGCGCTCAAACACGTGCATCTGCCCAAGCTATTAGGTCAAATTCCCGCAAGACTATTTTGCGGATGCTATCAACTCGATACGATAGACATGCCTGTTACTTGCGCGTTTCCGGGCAAAGATATCATTATCGATGATACTGCCTTTATAAATACGCTCTCAGATCTCACTAACGAACAATTTGCACAACACGACGGCGTCTTAAAACGCGAAGCCGTTGATATGTCCAAGCTCGATCCCAATCATATCTTTGATCTGCGCCCACAAATAAGCATAGATGAGTTCATGAATATTCCTCAATATATTATGAACAGTGCGCTGAATACGGCATTTGAATGTCCGCTCTACACGAGTCGATTGGAATTTTGCATTAAATTATTACAAACATGTCTTATACTTACCGACCTTATCACTTCGACACCGCAGCACGACAACCGCGCCGAGAAGCTCTTTGCGATTCTCAGACTCAGAACGCTGCAAAATGATTTAGCCTCATCATGTCACAGGTCGCTAGAAGATGCCTTGCCTTACGCCATTTCTGAAACGCTCTATGCCATTGGTGGCAATGGATCAAAGCGGCTACAAAATGTGAATGAAATCGAGAAGATTGCCAAAAAATATTATGATGCGACATCCAATTCAGAAAAACCTGACGAAAATAGAATCTATCAGGCCAACGATGTTCATTGCGACGTATTCGTTCGTCAAATGTGCCTTTACAGTCTTATGAAAGATCTTTCTATCGATGAATACAAGCCCAATTTATATAATCCGCATGCATGGAAATACGCCTACCCATTTGTAGCCAAAGACACTTATGAGCCCTGCCGACCCGAATATTATGATTTTGTCAACGGTATGAAATCTATCCTCGAGAACCAGTATGGACTCCTCATGTCCAACGGCTCTGATCTTTCTGAAGAAACGCCAGAAACTTGGTTTAAAACACTTGGTCAGGCGACGGCTGAATCTACAGAAGATCGCCTTCACCTCGTCATATTTAAGACAGATGAATATATTGCTGAGTGCGAAACGCAGCTCAAAACTCCACCTACGAATATGAAAAAGCACTATAAATATGCAGCATTTTTAACACCAGAAGTGATTCAGCGCATTCAATCAATGCTTAAGGAATTCGATTTGCAGGATATTTTAGTAGATTATTCGCCTTCACGCCTTCGACTTGTCGAATAATCTACACCAAACAAAATACTAAGATTTGCAAACGAATCCTTCCAATCAAACGGCGAGATGGGAAAGCGTATTCTACGCATTGAATTCAAGTCGTGGCATTATAAGATGCCACGACTTAAACAACGAGAGACAATTCGTGCATTAACCATCAATCACAAAATTATCTAATTCTTCAAATGCATCATCGCCAAATTCAAATTGAAAAATATGGCAATTATCAAACTGGTGATCGTAATAAGTCACCATGCCATTGTCATAATCAATATAAGGAGCACCTAATTTAGCTTTTACATCATCGGCCGTAACATCGTCACCATAAAACGATTTGATATCAGGCAACAGAAATTCAACAATTTGATCGAAGTGCGAAAGATAATTCTTAGCCAACATTTTACAGTATCTTTGTAATCATCATCAGGCTCATCATCCCATACAAAGATCAAACCTTTATATTTGTGAGCACACTGATCCAATTCTTCGTCAAAGCGCATATCATCTTCTCCTTTTACAATTACGCGTTTTTATTTCAAAAGAAACTCATCTTAAATCTTTATATTCTAAGACATAAACGAGTTGTTGTATAAACTGATGATTAATAACCGCCGGGACACCAGTCATGGTATTCGACCCCGTCAGTTCGGCAATGATTATCCTTATCGTCGCCATAAGGATCAGGCTTGCATGTTTTGAGAACCCAACTTCCATTTTCGGTGCAAACCAGAATATCGACATTTGATCCTGCTCTACACATCATTTCATTCATTTTTACATATGCACTATGCTTACAGAGTTTACAACTACGACCATCCTCCTGGCATTCTAGACCGCGCTCACATGTCATCTCTTGGTATTCGCCATTTACACATTTGGTTGTAACACCGACACCACTGCTATTATTCTGACATCCGATCGATAAATGATTAATACATTCTCCACAAGCTGTATTATCTGCATTGCACGAAACTTTGGTTGTACTGTCCTCAGGATCCCAGCATTTTGATTTTGCGACTTTTATACCATCCTCGATAGCGTCCACACGAGTTCGCAAAATCGAAAAAACTAAAAAAGCCATTGGAATTCCGGTAAGATGAATTTGCTGAAACTCTCATCGAGACAGGAGGAACCAATGGCGAGAGTAATAAATAGGACAGAACTTCTTGAA
>JAZRWH010000070.1:0-28067 GCA_045599585.1 Myxococcota bacterium | reverse complement strand
GTCAAGTTCGCGCCCGCCGATGAGCGAATTAAATCCATCCCATTTACCTGCATACACCATTGCTCTGCCGCGCGCGCAGCATGTCTGAACGAAGTGGGTTCTGCACGCGCGACAAAAGAGCGCGGGGATTGCAAAGGTGCGTCCGCGATACGACGCCCCTTTGGGCCCTCCGCAGGACAGAATGAGAATAAGAAAAGTATAAAATTCTGTAACGAGCGCATTTCGTTACAGTTAATGAGATCATGTTGTGGGACAGCAGCGATTCAATAATTAAAAATTAATATTTTACACATTTTACGTTTTCATGATATAATAAATATGGATAGAATTTATAAATCACAGATTTTGATTAAAGATAATTCGTCCATCAATCTTCTAGAATAAAATACTTTTAATCCATCCTGGACAAATCATAGCTCCAGATCTTTATACACAAATTGTAATCCTTATCGAAACTTCCACATCCAAATCAATCCCCCAAACTTAAGGTACAACCATGAACCAATTTGTATTATCGATCTCAATGAACGGCGCAGAACCCGTTCAATGTCTCGCAGACAGTTCTGCAGAACGCGCACTTGGTCTTTCTGAACAAGGCATTACATGGCACGAAACAGCCGAACTTTGGATTGAACGCGACGAGAATAATGAAATTGTCGTAATCGGAAACATTCATTGCACAGCCGAACTCACACGCAATGGCCGAATACTTAGCCTGGCCGGCAAACACATTCGCCTGCTTGCACAGGATACCATAAACATTGGCGCTACAGTTTATCACATTGAAAATGTGTATCGATGTGCAACTATGCCCAAAACGTTCAATATCAAACGTCTTACCAAATCTGCCATGAAGGTTGCTGCTGCAACATTGATCGCTTCCGCATTCGTGGCATGTTCAAATAAAACGCTCGACACCAGCACGCCGGGCGCTGTCGCAGAACCGCCTGTCCAAGACGATCGAACCATGGGTAAAATTAACGATGCTCCATCTGACGATGCTCCAAACACTAACACAAACACAGCAGAGCCCACGGATATCGTCATTCCAGAACCCCCACAAGACATAGAAATGAACCGACTCGGCGGTGAACCACCTGAGCCATCCCCAACAGCAGCCTCAATTCAAGAAGAGCTCGTGCCTGTTGTTACAACACAAGAACTTGAAGGAGACGTCGCCAGAATCATTCCTGTCGATCAAAACAACCAGAACAAAGAAAATGCCGATCAAGCCAAGTCCTCAGAATCGCCTAAATAACACCTTCAACAAATCCTAGCTCTCGCTTAACGGGTATCCCCCAAGCCCCCGAAACGGCAAAAGATATGAATCCCCCCCTTTTTCCATCCGATACACTTCTACTCCCAACGCAAAAAGGTGCCCTGCTGACATCTGCCAATCATGGCATTTACTGCGCTGTCATGTCGAATGATATCGAAATCGTTCAAAACGCATTGCTCGATCCCAGTACGAAGCTTACCCCCGAACTCGAAAAGCAACTCAAACTGCACGGATTTGGTGGCAATCCGCGTCCATTTAGACGCAATGGGCAGCTGCTGCAGTTTCAAGTCACAAATGCGTGTAACCTTCGATGCGCATACTGTAGTGCCGACTCAGGATGCAAACGCGCCAAAGAACTTACACTCGAAGATATCAAAAGTGTGATCGACCAAGGCATAGCCCTCAATCCAAAGCTTAATATTTCGTTTACTGGTGGCGAACCGTTGCTCGTGCCCTGGATTTTTGATGCCCTAGATTATGCGCTTCAAGTCTCACCAAACAAACCTGGTCTATTGAGCAATCTTCTTTTACTCAAAGACAATGACGCGTTGTGCGACCGCATCGCAGATTACATCAAACGCGGAGTACAGGTCCTCATGAGCATTTCGGGCAGTAATAAAGAAGTCTGCAACCGTCTCTCGGGACGAGCTTGTTATGACGATGCGATCTCTGTACTGTGGAAACTCTCAGATCGAGACGCCCTGCCGAATCTTGACATCATGATGAGTGCTCCAGATGCCGAGGCCAATATCGCCAGTTTCGCTGCATTTCGACGCTCCATTCCAAGCACCACAAAAATGACGATCGGCGTACTCTACCCGTGCGGACGCGAAAAAGGCGAGCATGTCTTTAAGAGTAACGCTGAACTCGAACGCGTGTTAGATGAAATCACGTTCGAAGGCGGCGTGAGCATACCTGCAAAAGAACGCAACCCCCAGACAAATCGCCGTAAAGCATGCCAATGCGTCGAGCATGAAAATATCTACATTCGTAGCGACGGCGGCATCTTTTCTTGCTTTAAGCTCGTTGAACAATTCGGTCACATCTCCGAGGGGCTTGCGCTCGTCATGGCACGCCGACACGCGCATCTCCCACTGGCTGCCAATCTCAAAATGTGCGCCCAGTGTCCCTTTGTCAGCCTATGTGCCGGTGGCTGTCGCGCTGATAACCTCATTCTCGAAAAGTCCGTCAATGCCCCCATCTGTGGAACTTGGCGTCGACAACTCATCGCCGAATTGCTTTTCGAAGATAACCCGCACGTCTTTGATTGGAGCGTCGCCCAGCAGCTCGAGGAAGCGCGCCAACGAGGTATTCAAACACCCGATTTCGTCATCGAATCCTATCATACTCAGGCAGGCATCTTTGTTTAAGCTTCGCGCTTAATGATCCCGTTGTTCTTCTTTATTCAAAGCCTCCCCCCCTATACTTTACTCAGATTGTTTTTGTGCGCTTCGCCTATTTGCCTACGGCAAATACGGCTTCGCAAGGCGGCTATTCGCAAAGCGAATACGCCGCCTTTTTTATGCGCATGCACCAACTCAAGAGCGATCGAAAACTATTTAGAAAAATTTCTAAATACTTTTATTGACAACCCCAATTTGAAGGACTAGTAATTAGAAAAATTTCTAATTAGATATTTTTCTAATTAGCTTCAACTTCACCCAACCCATTCAAAGAGGTAAGCATGGGGTTTGCAGATACATTTAAGGCACTATCAGACCCTGTACGTCGCGATATTCTCGTCATGTTACGAGACGGCAGGATGTCAGCAGGAGAGATTAGCCGTCGTTTTGATATGACCAGCGCAACGATTTCATATCATTTAAACATTCTAAAAAAGGCTGACTTAGTTTACGAAGAAAAAGAAAAGAATTTCGTATTTTACAATTTAAATACTTCTGTTGTTGAAGAAATCATGATCTGGCTCTCGAGTCTAAGTGGAGATACCAAAAATGGAACGCATTAAACAAAACAAACTAACGCTTATTTCGAGTTCTATCGTAACGCTTTTGCCTATGTTCGTTGGCATTCTTTTGTGGGACAAACTACCAGAACAACTTGCGATTCACTTTGATATCAACGGTAATCCGAACCAATACTGTTCTAAGGAAATGGCCGTCTTCGGCGTATCTTTAATTCTACTCTTGGGACACTGGATCATTGTAACGATCATGAGTAAACAAAAGCCAGAAAGAGTTCCAAACAAGGTATTCAATTGCACTGTCTGGACTGCCCCCGCTATCAGTTTATTCGCTGGTTACCTTTGTTACGGAAACGCATTATTAATGAATGTCGATGTTCCTTTTGCCTGTTTTATCTTCTTGGGGATTCTATTTTTAGTCCTAGGTAACTATCTACCCAAAGTACGTCAAAACCGAACGACTGGTGTAAGAGTCAAATGGACGCTCGAAAGTACGCAGAACTGGGAACATACACATCGTTTTGCAGGCAAATCTATGTGCCTCTGTGGCCTTCTCACACTAATCCTTGCATTGATTAAATGCTGCACACAAACCGACCCCAAACCTCTGATCATAATCATCCTTTTACTTCTTGTAGGTTTTCTTTCGGCACCTATCGTGTATGCTTATCTTTATTATAAAAAGCACAATCACGAAAATAATTACTATAACAAATTATCATTATAATATCGTTCAATGAGTTTATGTCCTAAACATCACTGTTTTGACTGATCAGCGTTGCTGATTACAATATTTAATTGGTCACGAGTGCTTTATCTGACGTGACAAGTTTCGTATTTACGATAGGAGTAAAAGATTATGACTGGATTTATGAGAATGAGTCTCGGAACAATGGTGCTGGCCTTGTCCATGGTGGTTGTGTCTGCTTGCGGCACAAAGACCGCTGATACGAATGCCCCCAATGAAAAAGCCGAAAGCGTCGAACAAAACACCAATAATGCCGCCAATGCCGTTGACAATAAAGATGCGACCCATAATGTCAACGCCAATGCCGCACACGAGTATAATTATCAAAATGGCGTACTAAACGTTATCGTCGATGACAAGGGTAATCCCAAACAGTCCGAGTTTGTGATTGATGGTGTTATTTTAGTAGGCAATCGCCACAGGTATTTGGGAACGGATGATACCGATGGTGCATTACTCAGCTTCGTCAAACAAGGCTACTTAAAGAGCGGTATCAATGCAGATTTCTATTTGAACGAATACATTGGATTTTACATTGATACGAAATACGCTGGCGACGTTGAGAATGTCAAAATCTTAGTTACACCGCACAAAACCGTCGAAGCGTATGAAAAGATGTCATCTAGCGACTTGACGAGCTTGGCAGAAGAAAAGGGCTTTGTACTAAATTATCAAACGCCCGATGCAGAACAGCACAAATATGTTGGCGAGGGTTACGTCAATATCGATTACCCTGAAGGCCAATACGATATTCTGTTTATGTACAAGGGGAAACTAGCATATTACATCAATATTTCGGAAACAAAAGAACCTAACGCGGAATAGCTCTCTTAAGATAGCCATCACATTTCGATGTGATGGCTATTTCATACTCGCGCTATCGCAAACGAATGTAGAAGATCCTTAACATTATCGTCATCATAATTTTAGATGATTATCGTTGCAACGGCGGCACTATTTGCTCTGGTCGACAATTTAGTCTCTCAGTAAGACTGAGCATAATGCGAAGAACTGCGGGCTTGCCCGTCTTACAGAGCGTGCCTTTTATGGGGATTTACGACCTAACGCAGATTTGAGAGAGGGGAATCCTCCGCACACTCAAGTCTATGAATTATGTGAACATTTCTGTATCTTTTGACAGAAAAAATGCTAGAACCATAATAGGGCTATGGGACTATTGGGTTAGTCTTTATTCAACCAACAAGAAGGAGAATCACTATGGCATCTGGTAGTGCAAAGGTAAAAGCGAGTAGTGGTCTTAACGTAAGAGCTGGTGCGGGAACGCAGTTTGCTAAGCTTGGATTATTGAGTAATGGCACGCAAGTAACGTATTACGGCGAAACGAACGGCTGGCTTCAGATCAGCTATCAAGGCAAGACAGGCTATATTTGCAAAGATTACCTGACGATCACGACGCAGGCGACATCGAACAGCAGTGGTAACACAGGCGGTACGAGTTCCAACTCGGCAGGTTCCGTCAAAGTTACGGCCACCACACTCAATGTCCGCAAAGGCGCAGGTACAACGCATGCTGTCATTGGAACCGTATCCAAAGGCAAAGTTCTGACGTACACGGCCGAATCAAACGGCTGGTATAAAATCAACTACAATGGTCAAGCTGGCTGGATCAGCGGTACATACGCGCAAAAAGTCACAGGAGGCGATCAAAAACCTCAACAGCCTCAACAGCCAGCAGGTGGCGATCAGCAGGCCAGTACGACAAAAATGTACGTCACAGCAGACACGCTCAACGTCCGCAATGCTGCCGGCACATCAGGAACGAGCGTCATTGGCACCCTCAAACGTGGCAGCGAAGTTGCCGTCATTAGCACCACAAATGGCTGGCACAAGATTAAATACAATGGTGGCACGGCCTACATCAGTGCAAGCTACACTTCCAAAGACAAACCGGCAACTGGTGGCGGCAACGGTGGCGGCACTAACGTTTCCAAGAGCGGTTGGGGTTGGCCGATTGATGCTTACAACATCACATCTAAATTTGGACCTCGCAGTGGCCTAAAACTCACCAACGGTAAAACCTCTGGCAGCTTCCACCACGGCGTCGATATTGCTGGCGGCGGCGGCAATGCCATTCGTGCTTCCAAAGCTGGTAGAGCTACCAAATACTGGGATGCTGGTGGCTACGGCAATTGGATTCAGATTGATCACAAAGACGGTACCTATACGCGCTATGCCCACATGAGTAGTACAACCGTCACAGGATCACAAGACGTGACGCAAGGTCAAAAAATTGGTGTCGAAGGTGCAACAGGTGGCGTCACCGGACCGCATCTCCACTTCGAAATCCGTATTGGCGGTACGGATAAATCTAACGCCGTCGATCCGTTGAATTACATCAAACACTAAAATTTTTGCTGCGTAACAATTACGCAGCAACTTTGTTCATCTTCACAAAGCGCCTATTGTACTTAGCAATAGGCGCTTTCTTCGTTTTTGATCTCCCAAAAACGAAGTACGAGTTCTCGCAATTAACGAGGATGGCTTACCAATAATTCGCACCGTTGCTAAAAGCCGTGTCGTCCGTCATCTCGTTAAGACTCGTCACTTCTTCACATTTGTCTTCGGCAGTACATCGCATATTACCGCTGGCCGTACCATAGACGTCCTTGAACGAATAATACCCAGCGACTGGGTTCGAGGTAAAATGCTCAACGCGATTGTCCATCAAACGAAGCTGGTGAATTGTGGAAGCCGACAAGTGTCCTTCGTGAATGATGTTTGATTTAACACAAACTTTATTGCGGCGCGTTAGCATGAGGCGCGTATGCGTGATCTCATTTTCTACGAAAAAACTAGGATAATGCTGCTCGACATTGGGATCGTATTGCGTCGCATAAGAACAACAAACAGCATACCCACATCCGGTGCTTCGCGTGAATTTTTCAAAGTTATTACGATAAGCGATATACGAACCTTTATTACGAATGATAAAAGGATTATCGATGTATTTTTCCATATCACCTTGTGAGAAGCGATTGTACTCAATAAAAGTATCGTACGCATCAATGATCAGATCGCCGGCAACATTGTCATGAAAATCGTTGTGGTCAACGATCGCACGCGTGTTTTCGGGCGTATCACCTCGCGACTCAAAATCGATACCAAACTGAGGCGCAGTTCCATTCGTATGGTGAATCTCGTTGTTTGTTATACGCACACCATCAACGCCAACAACGGCAATACCATTGCGGTAGACGTCATCGATCTCACAATTGGCAATAATAAAATCGCTTGACGGTGTATCGGTCGCACCTTTTTTATCAAAAAGCAAGATACCGTCACCATGTGCAGCTTTGATCTTGAGCCCATTGAGCATAATATGATTGGAGTAATATGATGTAATCGCGTTACACTCTTCCTCATTCGCTTTAACGTGATCATAGCGCTCGCCAATGAGCTGTCCACCTTCAATATAGATATTTGCTTTTTTGCGAAGGTTAATAATGTTACAGTCATATTGTTGCGTCGGAATCTGTTGTAGAATGACATTTGGCCCCATGATGATGGCAACGTCATTTGGCGGATTCAGGGCAGAAGTATTGCTATGATCGAAATCGACGAGGATCGGATAATGACCGTCAGGAATGACAATGCGGGTAAAGCCGGCGGCTTTGGCGTCAGCAATTGCCTGATTTAAGCCGATCGTTGTCTCTTTTGCCTTATTGACATCGTAGTGATTCGAAATATTGTATTTGGCAATATCAATCGTCGTTTGATAGCTGTACTCGGGCAAATTGGGAAATTCAATCTTAGGGTGTTTTGGATAAGGCCATTCAGCACACGCCCCTTGGATGTCAGGGAGATCAGGGAGAATACCGTCAGGAATGGTCTTCACTGGACAATCGATAATTGTATCTCCGTCAATATCCTTATCCTCGAAATCACAGCCGCAAACACCAGGAGCTGTTTTATTGGAATTGTGGCAGCTTTGATCCTGAGCGTCCCCTCCAGATTCGGCTGAAGACTTGTCAGAATCGCTATCGGAGCAACCATCGACTAGGAGTCCCATTGGAGCATACAAAATACATAAAAGGCCAAGCCATTTTGAAGAGCATTTCATTTTTACCTCACATTACTTCGTGAGTAGTGAGATGTGCATTTGCAAATCAGTCAACCCACAACAAAACAATTTGCAATATATATTACAAATTACAAATTAAACATAATATATCAACTCATATGTAATGCAAGTTCTATTTTATTTCATTAGTATCACAGAATCTAAAATTTATTAACCGCAATAAAAAGAGTTCATTGTAGATCATAACTGTCCCACAACATATTTTCATTAACTGCAACGAAACGTGCGCGTGCAGAGCTCACTTCGTTCGGATGTGCGCCCGCGTGCGATTTAACAGTAATCTTATATCGATAACACAAAGATACTGTATAGTTATCTTATTGTTTTATAATTTTTATAGAGCAACTATGATTGTGGGTAGTTCTTTCGAACTATTGTTTGATGTTTGTGCGGGAACATTATGCTCATCCAACACTCCACGCGCTTGGTATGCACGGCCGGGCGTATTGCCAAAGCAATAGCCCGGACAGGCGGCTGTATCGAACAACGTGAGATAGGCCGCCCCAAAAAGAGTCCTAATAAAAGCTTGAACGAATATCATATAAGGAATAGTATATATTATAGTTTATGCTATTTTTTGGCATGCAAGATCTCACTGAGGAGAGTTCTATGAAAAATAAGCTTTTCGTTATTTTGGCAGCAGCACTGCTCGCAACGCTCAGCGGATGCACTAAATCACAAAATGGCACGACAGCTGCCCATGCAAATTCCCCCCAAGCCGTCTACACAGTCGAACAGTGCGCTCAATGGAATCATTATTCCCAAGAAACGATCGAAGCTGCACTTGAAAATAACTTCGCGCATGAACTGCTCATCCAAACAATTGAATGCGGCGATGTAACCAATTTCAAACGCCTCATTTCAACCCCAGAAGCCATTGACTATATCTCCAAGCATATTCATTTTGAGAAAAACTATTTTCATTCTGAAAAAACATTGCTGATGTATGCAGCTTACCAGGGCAATGCAGAAATCGTTAAACTCCTGCTCGATGCTGGCTTTAAGGGGGAGAAAGTTGTTTTTTTTAAGGATGTCCCTAGGCTAGTGATTCCATGGAATGAACCCTTTGAGCCATTGCTCGCCCCAACGCGTCACGAAATGAACCATGGCTATTATGACTCCAACTATTATCTCAACACGCGCGAGTCTAAAGAATTTCGTTATACAGCACTGCATTACGCAGTTCTTGGTTCAAACAGTGCGGAAATTGTCAAAATACTCATCGACACAGGTGCACTCGAAAAGCTTGAAGCTGCTGACGCTGCCACGCTTTTAGAACTTGCGATCGGTCTTGAAAAGCTGGATGTCGTAGAGTTACTGGTCAACGCAGGTGTCCCTGTAACTAATTTTCACCTCGATGTCGTTGCAGCCAGTACGGGCAATGTTGAATTATACAAATATCTGCGAGCACACCTAGCATCCGAAATTGACGAATTCGACATGCTGGATGACCGCATAGACGAAGCATGTGTGTATGGCCGTCCATCCATTCTTGAATATCTTATTGAGCTGTACAATACCCAAGCCGGGCAAAACGACGAAGAAAACTATGAAATCCAGTTCTGTATGAGTGAAGCAATTTCAGGCGAAAATGCCGAAGTCTTGCAGTACCTTCTTGATTATGGCGCAACGTGGAGCCTTTATCACGAGAACTTAGATTATACGGTTGATTTGTCTTGGAAACAGACAGTCAACGACGCAGTGTTTGATCGTTTTCATCCAGAAGATCCTATGTATCCGGAAAGTGAGCTCTACGCAGATGCTTACAATGAAGATGATATCAAAGACAGCGATAGACATCCTTACGAATGCACGCTCATCGAGACGGGCATTCTTAATAAAGAACTTGAAGCAGGTGGTATTCCGCGCGAGGTACTCACAAAGGCGCTCGTAGATCAATTCGATACCTGTTCTTATACCTACAATACACAGGAAAATTGGGTTAAAGCGCTTCACGTCAAACAACTGCTAGACGCTGGTGCAGATCCTTTTGTCAAAAAGTCATATGACACGCTGCTGGCTTATGCATTTGAGAATGGCTACTATGCGTCAGCAAGACATCTCATGGAAGCTATGTTGTCCGAACCTTCAACACTGAATGATATTATGGACCGAATGCTCGATTCAGACATAGGTCAAGACGACGACGATGATAAACGCAAGACGGCTCAAGAAATCATCTCGACTGTTTTGAGCATTGGCACAGCCCAACAAAACTACGAATTCATTCAAAAGCTAACCCAAGCGAGCATACATCTTCCCGAATCAATCAATTACGATGAAGATACCCTAGCCCACATGCTCGTCCAAGGATTACCAATTCCCCCTTCGATGGCTGACGAATGGCTGATTATCGTCGCTAGGTCGAGTAATGATAATGCGCCAGAAGCACTTCGACGCTTGATCAAAGCAGGAGCAAATGTCAACGCAGAGAGAGGCGCAGCACTTCAAAAAGCCCTAGAGCATAAACAAGAAGCCAATGTGCTTACACTGCTTGAAGCCGGAGCAGACGCCACGCACACGATTGTGCCAGCAGTAGAAAATTGTAATTCGATTCGCACGCTGAAAGCGCTCATTCGTGCTGGTGCGAACGTCAATGAAGAAAATCAAGCAAAACAAACAGCCTTATTTATTGTGCTTGATAACTTGAACTACGCTAGAGAACAGAACGATTTACAATTGGAAACGTTCCAATTTCTGTTGAAAGCAGGCGCAGATATCAATCACCAAGACATCGATCATGCGTCTGTGCTTGACTACGCCCTGACGAGATTACAATATCATGCAGAGATCATCATTCCGATGCTGCTGAAAGCAGGCGCAAACGTCAATGCCCAAAACGACAAAGGATATACGCCTCTTATGCACGTTTTAAGAGAGGAGGTCTTCGAACCTAAATATCCTATGTTCAAACCCCTATACTGGAAAGGCAAAGAAAATCTGTTTGTGGACGTAGTCCTCAAGCCTATGTTGAAAGCAGGTATCGACATCAACCATCAGGCTAAAGATGGCGTAACAGCCCTTTACCTTGCAGCAAATAACCAATATCTCCGCATCACGATCATGGACTACCTGCTCAAAGCGGGTGCAGACATCAATTTAAAAGACGATTTGGGAGACACGCCTCTTCATCAGGTTGTAAAAAACACACAGCTCCGTAAAGCCCAATTTTTGATACAAGCCGGCGCAAATGTTAACGCCCAAAACGCTCAAGGAGAAACCCCACTCTTTTACGCCCAAACGACGGATATGGCCCAAATGCTAATTAACGCAGGCGCTGATATCCATCTTATAAACGATTTTGGCGCAACGCCGTTGATGCATTATATTCAACGTTATATTCCATCTGAACCATTGGATATCATTAAATTGCTCATCGAGACAGGCGCTGATATCAATACGAAAAATGCCGATGGACTCTCCCCTTTGAATGCAGCACTCCAGAAAAGTAAGGACGATATCGCCAAATTACTGATCGAAAAAGGAGCAGATGTCAATGCAACAGATAAAAATGGCGAAACGTCACTATGGTATATCCTAAAGAGGTATTGGAATTATAATTTTCCAATGGATATTTTTAAATTAGTGATTGAAAAAGGCGCTGATGTTAATATTAAAAACAACCTTGGCGAAACACCATTATTTGAACTTATAAATACCTCCGACAACATCTCCTATCTCAAATTTGAGGAACGCCTCACTCTATTGCTCAAAGAAGGCGCAGATATTAACGCCAGAGATAATTCTGGTAACACACCCTTGATGTTTTTATCGAAAAAACACAACAGTAACAATAACCTTATTTTTGATGATATTACCGATCATCCTGACTTTCAAAGCACCTATGCTTTCTTTTCGTTGCTGGTCAAAAATAATGCCGATATCAACATCAGAGACAATGACGGCAATACACCGCTTCACTCGGCCATCAAACGAGGCAACAGTATCCTTTCTGAAATGATGATCAATCTTGGTGCAGATATTAACCTCAGAGATGTTGATGGCAATACAGCACTCATGCTCGCCATAATGCATCACAAAGATAGTCTTGCGGATTACCTGATCGAGGCAGGAGCCAGTCTGAACACGCAAAACAACAGCGGCAGTACAGTTTTGATATACGCCATTATAGATTATAATTTTAAACTTGATGAAATGATTACCGCAGGAGCAAATATCCATATCCAAGACAATTACGGTTTAACGCCTCTCTCGTGGGCAGCCTTGATGGGCAACGAAAAAGCCCTCGAGGGGCTGATCAAAGCGGGGGCTGATGTCAATGCAAAAGATCATCAGAACAACACCCCACTCATGTTGGCCATCAGAGAGGATGCTAGCTATCAATGCGTCAAGGCGCTAATCAACGCAGGCGCAGTCGTAAATGCTGTAACCCCAGAAGGACTATCGATCCTTAGTTTAGCGCTCAAACGTAACCACTTGCCCCAAACAATCAATTTGCTACGAGAAGCAGGTGCAAAGGAATACGGGAGCTTAGTATCTGAATCTACGATGTTCTATGACGAACTCGCCAATTCCATGATCAAAGAATTCTCTGAAGACGAAGACCAGGAGGAAGAGGATTACGAAGAGGAGGAGGAAAGTGAAGATGAAGGTGACTGTTATTGCGGTGATTGCGGTAGTGAAGTCGATAAAGAAACACTTTTGCTGCCCTCTGGCCCTGAAAAGAAACGCCTTACAATCACTGGCCCTTACTATCTGAACAAGTATTGTCAAAACTTCCCTGGCATTGCTGGATGTAAGTATTAATTAATGTTATTGCTGTTCCACAACATATTTTCATTAACTGCAACGAAATGCGCTCGTTACAGAATTTTATACTTTTCTTATTCTCATTCTGTCCTGCGGACGGCCCAATGGGCGTCGTATCGCCGTTGTTCTCAACGGTGTTTTTTGTTGGTCGATAAACTTTACCTAATGCCGGGCGTATTGCCGAGGCAATAGCCCGGCCAGGCGGCCGTATCGAGTATAGCGAGATAGGCCGCCCCAAAACACATCAGAATAAAAGCTTTAACGATTCGGTTAAAACGATTAGTATGAGTTATGATTATGCTATTTTTTGGCATGCAAGAACTCACCAAGGAGAGCTCAATGAAAAATAAGATCTTCATTATTTTTGCGACAGCCCTGCTCGCAACGATCAGCGGATGTACTAAATCACAAAACGGCACGACAGCAGCCCAAGTTCCCCCCGTAGCCGCTCCGCAAGTTACCGAATACACAATCGAACAGTGCGCTCAATGGAATCATTATTCCCAAGAAACGATCGAAACTGCTATCGAAAATGCTTTGGATTCGGAGGATCGAGAAAGTCTTTTAATTAAAACGATTGAATGCGGCGATGTTGTAAATCTCAAACGCCTCATCTCGCAAACGCCTCATCATAATCAAGTTTCGTTAAGGCAATTCGACAAAACCCCGCTCATGTATGCAGCCTACCAAGGGAATGCAGAAATTGTCAAAACACTGATTGATGACGGTTTTAATATCAATGCAATCGTCCTTTTTAGTGAAAACAGACGTCAGCAGATTCCCTGGGACTCACCATTTGAGCCATGTGAAGCGCCAACGAGCTATCAAATGAACCATGGATATTTTGATTCCAATTATTATTTGAACACCCGCAACGCTCGCAAGTTTCGTTACACCGCCCTTCATTATGCTGTTTTAGGTTCAAACAGTGTAGAAATCGCCAAACTTCTCATCGACGCAGGCGCCCTCAATTTGTTTAAAGCTGGTGATGCAGCCACGCTCATGGAACTTGCGATCGGGCTAGAAAAGTTAGATGTTGTTGAACTTCTCACAGGGTGATTCCGAAATCGTCAAATTGCTGATCGAAAGTGGTGCGAATAACAACACTATAAATCAGGACGGTAACACGGCTTTAATATTGGCCGCCAAAACCGCTTACAAAGATTTCGAGACCATCGATTTGATGATCAAAAGTGGTGCCGATCTGAATGCCAAAGATAAAGAAGGATGCTCCGTTCTAACCAACGCTATTAAAGATGGATATCATGACATGATCGATCATCTTATCCAAGCTGGTGCAGATATCCATACCCAGGACAATAACGGTTTAACGCCACTTGCCTGGTCTGCCTTGCTAGGCGATCACGTAGCGCTCCAAAGCCTGATCAAAGCTGGAGCAGACGTTAATATCAAAGACAAACAACACAACACGCCTATCATGTTAGCCGTTAGGAAAGATTCTTATGATAGCGTAGACATGTTGATCAAGGCAGGGGCTGACGTAAACGCTATCACCCCCGAAGGTGTTTCCATTCTCAGTTTGGCGATTGGACTTGATGTCTCTAGCAAAACCATCAACATACTACGCGCCGCTGGTGCCAAGGAATACGGCACACCAAATGTCGAACTTGTCAAATCTACTCATAATGATGAACCTTTCGACGATGATTTAGAATTAGAAGGTGATGCCAAAAATGGCTATAACAAATTCAAGTGCTCTGGTGAGCATGATTTATGTTTACCTCAAGGACCAGATAAGAAACGTCTTACAATCACTGGCCCTTACTATCTGAACAAGTATTGTCAAAACTTCCCTGGCATTGCAGGGTGTAAGTATTGATCGGACCATCCAGCGACGCCATAATTATCAGCGGCGTCGTTTGAGTGCATAAACTTAGTACAAGGCAAATCATCGACTTACGTGAAAAGCCCATACTCTGCCAAGTAATAATTACATTTGTAGTATTTCACATAATATATAACTACTCATCTATGATTGATGTATCATCATAGAGAAAGTTACAATTCCACCCACCATCTGCACAAGATAGTGCAGCTTACCATGGAGAACTAACCAAATGCTCGAAGGCATTGAACTAACCCCCAAAGGACTAAAAGAAGTCTATAAAGACAAAAAAGTGTCTGAACAGTCCGAACTTGATTTTCAGCTTCTTGAACATGAGTCACCGGTCGTTCGTGCGTTTGTTTATGATCGTGTAACGAGAAATTACAATGAAAACACCGAGGATCTCCAAAGATTTGTTGCGCAGCTCAAATCCGAAAACGATCCACTCGTCGTTGCGGCAGGCATCAAGAGCTTATTCAACAATCTCAAAGTAAGTGCTGAACTTTATAACTTTGTAAAATCATCCGCTCAAAATGCAAATGCAAACGTTCGCGCCAATGCAGCGTTAGCCCTTTGTAACAGCAACAACAAAATGCTCGACGGCATCTTTGATGAAGCACTAAAATTGCTCAACGACAGTGACAAAGACGTTCGCAAGAACGTATGCAAATACTTACCTGCATTCGGCAACGAAGCCATCGTACCCAAACTCGCGCAGATCCTTAGCAGCAATGACGAAAACGACCTCGCCATTCACGGCGATTGCCTCGATGGGCTTGTATCGATGTGGTACAACTACCCTATGTTTGACCGTCAAAGCGAAGCTGCATACCTTGCAACCTTAAATTATCTAAAAACGACGCCGCGCTCCAAAAAAGTTCCCGCATGGAACGGCATGAGCAAACTGGGCAACAGTGCCGACAAAAAGCCCGCGTGGAAAGAAGCTGCCACCTATTTTAATGCAAACGACGTTGTAGCAGTAATGTCCGAAATTGCGAAAGACAGCGCGGCCGATGTCAATGCCCGTAAAGCAGCCATCAAATCGGTTGCAGCACTAGGCAGCAAAGAGGATCTCGAAACGCTGAACAATGCAATTGAAGATGCAGACAAGCTCGTAAAAAAAGCTGTTCTTGATGCTTTAGCTAAAAAATAACGCATCAAATATAGCTCAACGAACACAAACGGTCTTACAAATTCATTTTGTATAATTACATTTCACACACTAAAGACGCGTATTGCGTAGCAATAGCGGCTTTGCGTCAGGCGTATTCGGCATTGCCGAATAGCCTGCGCCAAATCAAAGCATAAAAAAAGCGGTTCCACAAGGCACCGCTTTTTTTAATTATATTACACTGCAGTGTTATTTAATAATAGCACGGTGATACACTTTTTTGCCGCGACGAATCTTGACGCCAGCTTTAAGCGCATCTTTGCTGATCATCATTGCAATGTCGTCCGCTTTTTCGCCATCGATCAGAACACCGCCCTGCTGAACATTACGACGCGCTTCGCTTTTGCTCGGAGCGAGCTTGCAGAGCACGAGGAGGTCAACGAGATTGATGCCTTCTGCAGCGATCGAATCGTCCGCAAGCTCAGTCGTAGGCATATTGGAGTCGTCGCCACCGTTTGCAAAGAGAGCATGCGCAGCCTCTTGAGCTTTTTTGGCTTCTTCTTCGCCGTGAACGAGTTTTGTAAGATCAAAAGCGAGGATTTCTTTCTTTTCGTTAATGCGAGCGCCGTCCCAGGTTTCCATTTCGTCGATTTGCTCGAGCGGAATGAATGTGAGCATGCGAATACATTTCATAACGTCAGCATCGTCGATATTGCGCCAGTACTGATAGAACTCGAAAGGCGTCGTTTTTGCAGGATCGAGCCAAACTGCACCTTTAGCAGTTTTGCCCATCTTCTTACCTTCGCTATTGAGAAGGAGGGTGATCGTCATCGCATAAGCGTCTTTAGCGGTTTTCTTACGGATAAGTTCGGTGCCAGCGAGCATATTGCTCCACTGATCATCACCGCCGAACTGCATGTTGCAGCCGTAGGCATTGCTAAGGTGATAGAAGTCATAGGCCTGCATAATCATATAATTGAATTCGAGGAAACTGAGGCCTTTTTCCATGCGTTGTTTATAACATTCTGCACGAAGCATATTATTAACTGAAAAGCAGGCACCCACGTCGCGGAGCAATTCAATATAATTCAATTTTAGGAGCCAATCAGCGTTATTAACCATAATCGCCGCATTTTCACCGAAATCGATAAAACGCTCCATCTGCTTTTTGAAGCAGTCACAGTTGTGCTGAATGGTTTCGGCGGTCATCATGGAGCGCATATCCGAGCGTCCAGAAGGATCGCCAATATGGCCCGTACCCCCTCCGATAAGGACAACAGGCTTATTGCCGGCCATTTGAAGACGTTTCATCAAACAAAGCGCCATAAAGTGACCCACGTGAAGCGAATCGGCAGTGGGATCAAAGCCAATATAAAAACGAGCGCCGCCGTTATTAATCAAGTCGCGAATTTCTTTTTCGTCCGTGACCTGTGCAATCAAACCACGCGCTTGGAGTTCTTCATAAATCTGCATTTGTAGTTCCTTATAATTATAAAAAAAAGGGCGCTGCCGAAGCAGCGCTTTTTGTAGAATGAATAATGTTAATTGTAATTAGATTTAATCTTTTTTACCGAAGATATCATTAAAGATATCCTCAGAATTCGATCCAGATAAATCACCTAAACCAAAGTCATCATCCGAGCCGAATCCGTCAAGGCCTTCGAGGCTCGAAAGGAGATCTTGGGCGAGTGCATCTGCTTTTTTAGAATCAGCAGCGCTGGGTTCGGCATCTTTTGGAGCATCCCAAGCACTGGAAGGTTGAGCTTCACTAGATTTAGAGGCTTCGATAGCGTCCATCTCTGTCGCACTAACCTCCGAAGCAGCTTCGTTTTCGGAAGACGCTTTCGCCGTGAGATCGGCAATTTTGTCTTTGAGCGCGAGAAGCGAATCAGCAGGATCAGAAGCGAGCAAGCTTTCGAGCGACGAAGCTTCGGAAGAATCAATGACGTTTTCTTGGTCTTTTGCTTCTTCGACTTCTTTTGCAGATTCGGCAGCTTCTTCGACTTCTTTTGCAGATTCGGCAACTTCTTCGACTTCTCTTGCAGCTTCTTCAGCTTCTTTTGCAGCTTCGGCTTTTGCGGCCTCGAATGCTTTGCGTTGAGCTTCCATAGCCATAATCATCGAAGCAGGCATGAGATCCGCCATAGACTGAGAGCGTTTAGGAGATTCAACTTCAGCATCCGCGACATCAGAAGATTCTTGAGTATCGTCCGTGTCTTCTAATTTATTTTGAGCCTCAAGCGCGCGCGCGCGGGCTTCAGCTTCTTCATTTTCTCGAAGCGCGCGTTCACGAGCACGTTTTCGTTCTTCTTCGACGTCGAGCATAGCCTGCATCATCGAAACGGGCATAAGATCTGCCATTGACTGCGTGCGTTTAGGTTCATCCTCTTTAGGTTTAGCAGCAGCCTGTTGAGCCATCATTTCAGCCATAGACATCGGTCTATTAGAAGATTCTTTCTTTTCTTCAGGCTTACGTTCCAGTTGCTGCATGAGTTCAGCCATTGTGAGCGCTTTGCGTGACTGATCCTCTGATTTTGCAGAAGCTGCCTCGTTTTTGAGCTCCATTTTTCGAGCTTCCATCGCTTCTTTGGCCTGAAGCTGAGCCTCGGCCTGTTTGCGAAGACGCTGTTTATCATTTTCGAACTGCGTACGACCGACCTGCGTCATGACATTGACTTTAATGTCATGCATCATCTTTTCAAACAAAGCGAACGCTTCTTTTTTATATTCCTGCTTCGGATCTTTTTGAGCATAACCGCGGAACGAGATTGATTCACGCAGGCTCGTCATGTTTGTAAGATGCGTCTGCCAGGCCTGATCCAATTCTTTAAGGTAGAAGTTCTGCGCCAATTCGAGCACCATATCTTCGCCCGTTTTGTTCGCATACTGGCTCTTAGAACCTTGGATCTGATTAACAAACTGAACGACATTGTCAGCTTCTTTGACCTGATTATTAAAATGTTTCGTTAATTCATCAAACACAGCCTGAATGTGTGCATCACGGTCTTCGCGATTGAGTTTGAGCGAATCAACTTTAAAGCGCTTGCCATAAATGGGCACAAAGGCTTTTACGAAACCTTCAAAATCCCAATCTTCGTACATTTCGTGTGCAGGAAGAAATTTATCGGCGAAATCGTACGTAACGTCTTCAAAAATGTTGAACAATTCATCTTTGAGCGATTCGCCTTTGAGGATCTTCAAACGCAACCCATAAACAGCATTACGTTGTTTGTTCATGACATCATCGTATTCGATGAGGTTTTTACGGATATCGAAGTTACGGCCTTCGACTCGGCGTTGAGCCGTTTCGAGAGAACGCGTTACGAGCCCAGATTCGATGGCAACATCTTCTCCATCCCCACCGGCTAACGATTCCATCATACCGCGGAACCTATCTCCACCGAAGATGCGCAAAAGGTCATCGTCGAAAGAAAGGAAGAAACGGCTTGCACCCGGATCACCCTGTCGACCGGCACGACCGCGAAGCTGGTTGTCAATACGACGAGATTCGTGACGTTCGGTACCCAAAATAAACAAACCGCCAGCTTCTTGAACGCGTTTTTTCTCTTCTGCGCATTGAGCTTTATATTTTACGAGTGCTTCTTCGTAAGGCATAGAGTGGTCTGCGCGCGCAAGTGCTTCAGCATTACCACCCAACAAAATGTCAGTACCACGGCCAGCCATGTTTGTTGCAATTGTTACGGCACCTTCTCGACCAGCCTGGGCGATGATTTCAGCTTCACGACGATGGTTTTTCGCATTGAGAACGTTGTGTTCAATGCCGGCACGAGACAGCATTTTGCTATACACCTCGCTCTTTTCTACCGACACGGTACCCACGAGAACAGGCTGACCTTTTTCGTGACACGCCATAATCTGCTTTACGACAGCCGAAATTTTTGCAGCTTCTTTAATATAAACAACATCGTGGTAGTCTTTACGAACGATGGGACGCGACGTCGGAATACTAAAGACATCAAGCTTATAGATCTTCTTGAACTCTTCAGCTTCTGTGTCAGCGGTACCCGTCATACCAGACAATTTGTCGTACATACGGAAATAGTTCTGGAACGTGATCGTCGCAAGCGTACGGCTTTCGGGAAGAATCTCGACACCTTCTTTTGCTTCAATTGCCTGATGAAGACCGTCAGACCACCGACGACCAGGCATCAGACGCCCCGTGAAGTCGTCGACAATAACGACTTTTCCGTTATCTACGACGTAGTTTTGATCCAGTTTATAGAGTGTATGCGCCTGCAAAGCTTTATTCACATGGTGCAAATGTTCGATGTATTTAGGATCGTAAATGTTCTCAATACCGAGGAATTTTTCAACTTTTTCGATACCCGATTCATTTAATGCGACGCTCTGTGCTTTTTCATCAACTGTGTAGTCTTCGTCGCGTTTGAGGAACGGAACGATCTTGTTGATTTGATAGTATAAATTCAAATCTTGTTCGATTTGTCCCGAAATGATGAGCGGGGTACGCGCTTCGTCAATCAAGATCGAGTCAACTTCGTCGACGATGGCGAAATTATGACCGCGTTGCACGTAATCCGAAAGACGATACTTCATGTTATCGCGGAGATAGTCGAAACCAAATTCGTTATTCGTACCGTAAGTAATATCAGCTGCGTAGGCTTCGCGGCGTTCATTATTATCAAGATCCGTCAAAATTTTACCGACGCTCAGTCCCAAAAATCGATAGATCTGCCCCATCCAATCGGCGTCGCGCTGAGCCAAATAGTCGTTGACCGTAACGAGGTGTGCACCCTTTCCCGAAAGAGCATTCAAATACATCGGGCTCGTTGCAACCAGCGTTTTACCTTCACCTGTCTTCATTTCCGCGATCATGCCACGATGCAGCGCCACACCACCGATCAACTGAACATCGTAATGACGCATGTTCAATACGCGCTTACTGGCTTCACGAACCGTCGCAAACGCCTCGGGCAAAATATCGTCAAGCGAAGCGCCATTTGCCAGCATCTCTTTAAATTTGATCGTCTGACGCGCCAGATCTTCATCGGAAAGACTCGAAACCTCTCCCTCAAGACCATTAATAGTATTGATCGTCGGCTGAATCTTACGAAGCATGCGCTCGTGACTCGTGCCAAAAATCCGTTTAAAGAAATTACCAATTGCAGACATGAATTATCTCCGGAGCATTCTCTGCTCATGCGGGCCGCACCAATGCAGCATTCTGGACAAAATAGACAAAATTTAAGCCCTACAAAGGGCCGAGCTTTTATAAACACGTACTACCTTTTGTCAAAGGACAATTTGCCTTTTTTTTGCGGCCGCTTCTCGCTTACGCTCCATACGCGGCACGCACTCGCTCTATTCGCGCTGCTCATTACGAGCGAGTTTTGGGAAAGACGTCGTTTGCTGGACGAAATTCGTCAGTGTCTAGGCGTTTAAAACTTCTTTGACTTTTTTTTATACCTACATTGACGACTTGCGGCGAGTGAGACTAAACTATTGAGTCGTTTTGTCGTCAGACGCAGATTCTGACACTTTAAACATTTAGCACTCATTCAACAGACCGAGCAATTATGAGCATCGATTTATACACTGGTAATCTCACCACCTCCGAAGTCCAAATGCTAACAGCAATGGACGAAAAAGGAGACTATCTCGGAGCACTTAAAGCGCTCGAAAAGGGAGAACACTACGACGAGCTTTATCGCTACGGACTGGACCGAAAACTGAATACTCAAGTCGCACTCGTCGCAGCCAAACAAAATCGGTTGGATGTTGTGAACACCGCGTGCATCAACTTTGATGCACTCAAAATTGGCGATATGCTTACGTCTCGTGAGTTATATAGCGCAGCAAGCGTCTGCTACGAACGTGCAAAAGCCTACGAAAAAGCAGCTCGTGCATGCATGAAAGCGGGAGATTATGCCAAAGCAGCCGACCATTTCGCCGCACTAGAACAGTACATGGAAGCCATCATGTGCTGCCAAAAAAGTGGAAATCTCGCCAAACAGCTCGAACTCCAAGTCGCGGCTTTCCGTCATGACCTCGCGCTTGCCGATGGCAACATTAATGCGTGCAGCGTCTCGCGTATGATGGCCATCGCTTCTGCACGCGTCTATCTCGACGATCCGAAAACAAGTCAAAAAGGCCTCGACATCCTCGAAGAAACTGGAACCCTCCGAAGCATGGCCGATGAGTACGAAACCTCCGGAAAGCTTCAACAGGCTGCAATGTGCGCCGCCCGCTGCGGCGATTTTATCCGCGCTATGAGACTCTTCGACTCCATCAACGAAGTCTCGCATGCCATCAAAATGGCTAAGCTCTCTGGCGACCGCGAAACGCTCATGAAAGAGCTCTATCGCCATAGACGCTTCCTCCTTCTGGCCAAAGAATTCATTGCGCTCAAACGTTATAGCGACGCGCTCGAAGCGCTTAAACGCATCGATTCGCAAGACCCCTCCTACGCAGATGGTCTTGAACTCCAAGGTGACGTCTTCTGCAGACAACGACGATTCGATGATGCCATCACATGCTACGACACTCTGCTGGCTTCAAAACTTCCTGAACAAAAACTCTGCCGCATTACTTACAAAGCTGCTTATAGCTATGAAATGCAGGGAAATCTCGAACGTGCCCGCGACTACTATCAACACGTTTACGATATCGATCCCACGTTTCACGGCATCTCTGATGCAAGACGTCACGTCCTCGAACGCCTCGAAGAACAACGCATTAAAGCTCAACAAGCCGTCGCTAGCGCTGCAACACAAGGTGCCTGCCCGATTCATTCTCAAGGCGTCGTGCTCCGCAGACGCTCGATGAGCATGTCTGTCGATCGTCCTCGCGTTAATTCGTTGATCATTGAATCCGCAAGCATACCGGCCATTGGAAACGAACGTTATGGCGACCTCCTCGAAATCGCTCACGGCGGTATGGGCGTCGTCTATAAAGCAACCGATACCATCCTCATGCGTACCGTCGCACTCAAAGTCCTTAGCCAAAAACTTAAGGACAACGAAGTCGCGCTTGAATACTTCATGCGTGAAGCTCGCGCTTCCGCCGCCCTACAGCATATCAATATCGTTACCGTCTACGATATCGGCTCCTTCCAAGATGGCACCATCTATCTCGCCATGGAGTTCATCGACGGCAAAACACTCAAACAACTGGTCGGACTTACGGGCGCTTTCCCAACACGATTCCTCGTTCAGCTCGCCGTTCACGCTTGCCGCGGCCTCCAGTACGCACATGACAACGGAATCGTTCACCGCGATATCAAATCCTCTAACCTCATGCTCACCAAAAAAGACAAAACCCTCAAGATCCTTGACTTCGGTCTTGCCAAGGTGATCAATGATATCGAAAAAGGCTCTACCCAAGCTATCGGCACGCCATACTATATGAGCCCAGAACAAATTCAAGGTACCGATATCGATAGCCGAAGCGATATCTATTCTCTCGGTATTACTCTCTTCGAGCTCGCAACTGGTACACTCCCCTTCACCAAAGGCGACTTGTCCTACAAACACGTGCATGAACTTCCACCTATGCCCAGTTCGATCAACAAAGATATCGATCCTACGCTCGAAAAAATTATTCTTAAGATGCTCAACAAATCACCTGATGACCGCTTCTCCTCTTGCAACGCTGTCATTCAGGCTCTGCGAACTATCAAGATTTAATCTTATAATTTAAAATATCATCTCTATTCCAAAAGCCGACGTACATCGTCGGCTTTTTTGGTCTCCCACGCTCATGTACCCCCGCTCTTCGTTATCCAATCATAATCGTTCCGGTAACAAGCACCACTGATCTATTCATTTATATAAATAATCTCTGTATTGTACATTAACACGTTGCTACCTCTTTCAACTTAATACATGCTCTAATACGAGGTCTTCCCCCCATTCCTGAATTTCTGAACACAATCGCGAATTTCATTTTGTTTTCATTCTATTTCTTAAATGAAATTCCAATTTTCTTTTAATTTATCCACAAAAATCGAATTGCTAAATAGATCGTATTGCTTTATAGGACAATGTTGGGGGAAATGTAGTTATACGTGTGCGATTCGCGCACATTCACATAAGGAGATTTACTTTGGATCAAGCAATTGACAATGCTCAGGCCGGCAAAAAGATGCATCCCAAAGGGTTGTATCTGCTGTTCGTCACTGAAATGGCCGAACGGTTCAGTTACTACGGCATGCGTGCGCTATTCATGCTGTACCTTGTCGCAGCCTTCTTTACCAACGACATGGCCTCCAAGATCTACGGATCCTACACAGGCCTTGTTTATCTGACTCCGCTTCTCGGCGGTTACATCGCCGACCGTTTTTGGGGCAATCGCCGATCTATCATCGTCGGTGGTCTCATCATGGCCGTCGGTCAGTTCCTCATGTTCCTCAGCGCTTGCTTCGTTAAACAATCTATTTTTGCTGACAAAGGCCCCATTGATCCCAGCATCGACAATGGTCTCTCTATTATTTTCTTGTTCTCTGGTATCGCGGCCCTCATTCTTGGCAACGGCTTCTTCAAACCCAATATCTCAACCATGGTTGGCGACCTCTATGAACCGACCGACAGCCGAAAAGACGCTGCTTTCACTATCTTCTATATGGGCATTAACGTCGGCGCGTTTATCGCCCCGCTCATCTGCGGTACACTTGGCGAAGGTGCTTGGAACGATCTAGCGCCCTTCAAATGGGGCTTCCTCTGTGCTTGCATCGCGATGATTCTTTCCGTTGTGGTTTTCTGGGCACTCAAAGACAAATACCTCGTCACGCCTGAGGGTCTCGGTATCGGTCTTCCCCCCAGCCAGTCAGAACTCCGCAAACGCAAAGAAGCTGATGCCACTGAGCAAAAAGCCGCTCTCGCTGAAAACATCGACAATGAAAACGAAAAAGCCGAGGCTCCTAAAGATGCTGAAGCCAACGACAAACCTATTAAAGCTCCCGCTGCTAAGAATTCACCGCTTCGACTCATCGGCTGCATTGTTGGCGCGATCATTCTTTTTGCTGTCTTTTCACCACTCATTTCACTCTTAACAGGCAGCATTACTGAAGCTGCACAAGCTGCAGGCGAAGCTGCAAAAGCTGCCGCACTCAAATCAGGTGCTGCTGCTGATGCCGCCGCCGCCGCCGCCGAAACAGCCAGACTCGCATCCGAAGCTGCACAGCTTGCCATCAACAACTGGATTGACGCTGCAGTATTCGCACTCGCGATTGCCCTCCCCGTCTTCATTATTACAGACAAGACCCTCACGAAAGACGATAAATCCCGTATCGGCGTCATCTACATCATCGCTATTTTCGTTATCTTCTTCTGGTCTGCTTTCGAACAAGCCGGTTCCTCCCTTACGATCTTCGCCAAAGACCAGTGCGATCGCACCTTCGGCAACTGGGAAATGCCTACAACATGGCTCCAGTCAGTCAACCCGATCGTCGTCGTTTCCTTCGCACCTATCATGGCCATGCTCTGGGAAAAACTTGGCAAAAAAGGTCGAGAGCCACACTCCGTCGTCAAACAGGCTCTCGGTTTATTCCTCCTCTCTATCGGTTACTTCGTTATCGCCTTCGCCACGCACGGCGTCGATCCTGCAACGAAGATTTCAGTATTCTGGCTCATCGCCCTCTACTTCATTCACACCATTGGTGAACTCAGCCTTTCGCCGATTGGCCTTTCCATGGTCAACAAGCTCGCTCCGGCTCAGCTCGCTTCTCTCCTCATGGGCGTATGGTTCATGTCTAACGCGGCTTCAAACATCCTCGCGGGTAAACTTGCCACGTTACTTCCCGAAACGGCTGAAAACGGTACCGTGATTGCCAAATCATTCCTCGGCATTCAGATCGATACGCTTGACTCCTTCTTCATGATCTTTGCGATCATGTCCCTCGCCGCAGCCATCATCCTCTTCGCCCTTTCACCCGTCCTTAAGAAGATGATGAAAGGTATTAACTAAGTCCAAAAGACTTAAACACTAAAGGCGTCCATCTCGGGCGCCTTTTTTTATTTGGATATATTTGCTCCGCCTATTTGCCTTCGGCAAATACGGCTGCGCTGCCAGCCTATTGCCTGCCATACGACAGTCAATACGGCCGGCTTTTTTTTTTTTAATTGCGTACACAAAAATTGTCGAAAAAATAAAATGTTGCCCTTTTAGCAGTTGTGAAGCACACAGTGTGCTTCACAACACAACAGCTCAACGCTAAGGAGGCCAACCATGATCCTCGTACGAAGAACGCTTCGCATCCACCATTTTATCAATCGTCAACGCATCCCCAACGAAATAAACCTTCCGCACGAGGGATTTACGTTCAACACGATGAAGTTCGATCAAACCGAATACAATAAACGGCGCATGACAGCCTATCGTAGCAGACTCAAATTTAATCGCGTCAGTTCAACCAAATACTAATTGTGCAAACGATGTATGCCCACCTTGGATGAGCTTAGGGCTTAATCTATAGGCGCGCAGGCCGTCATGAAGAATGCGTTTCCACACGTAGTCCGAGGCAAAAGCGATCGACAACAGCATACAAGCAGCAAGGACTGAGGTCGTTTCATGAAAACCAGTATAATTAATCCCTACCCAAAGCGCAGACATCGCACGCACACGAAGCTTCTTTATTATTACTGATATCGCCTCCACAAACGAGCGGCACGTTACAAATCTGTTCACAGGACAAGTTTGTGTTATCTGATATAAACAACCGTACGTTTTCAATACTATCAAGCTCAAGGCTAGACAACTGGGAATTGCGTATAATAGCCAGATTCTGAACTTGTTTCAATTTTGGAATAGATATGCTTGAAAGATAATTGTTAAACAAAATTCCTATTGAAGAATATGTATCACCACTTTCGTCCACCATTCCTACGCTTACTAATTCCGGAAATTCAATTTTAACAAACGAATCACCATGAATATTAATTTGCTTCTTTACATTTTTCAAAGCAGGCAAAACGATATTATCATCAGAAACAGACGAAGCCAACGCAGGAATTGATAACTTTGAAGATGATATATCTATTGTAGAAGCAGTTTCAAGTTTAGCTAAATTAAGCACAAGGTGAACTGTACTGGAAATGGTCAACGTTTCTATTTGAAGTAAGTTTTCGAGATTAATCTGTCCACGAAAATCCTCAAACTCATCAAACACCCAATTCAAAGAACTTATTGTCATTTCTTTTATTGTTTCTAATTTTCCTAAATCACCTTCTGCTACACCTATATCTGATATTCTTAAAATGCTCATTTTTCTTAATTCCGGCATTTTAAATTTGACAATTCCTGACTCTCCTGTAAGTTCTAATTCTATCATTTCAATCAATTGAGGGAACTCGATGGTTTTAGTATGTCCTTGGTCTACAACAATAATAATATTAGTAGCATACTTTAATTGACTAAATGTAAGTGGTACATTGGAATCCAAGCTCTCATTTTCTGACAATATATATATATTGAGAGCTGATACACAAGTCAAATCACTGAGAACACATTCAACAGATGTATTATCACTTAATATCGCTTCACACCCAATAGAACCATCATTACCTACATAAACATCAGCACTTAAATATTTACATTCAAAACATCCTCCACTATATTCAAAATAGCCATCCTTACAATTAAATTTACACTCGCCCTGCTCACATCTAGTCTCAAAAACTGTTTCAGCATCCGCGATCAAAAAGCAATTATTACCACAACGACCACAATTATAAGTATCGTTCTGCAATCGGAATCCAGAAAAACACTCAATCGTATCTGCGGTATCCCCATTGCCACAATTCACCCAATCAGGAGGACAGGCATAATGGCATATTCCATTATTACAAGCGATACTATTACTTGTGCTTATTGGGTTGTACTTGTCAAAAAAATCAATAAAAGTAGGGGCTTTACTACTACAATTCTCTCCACAACTTCCACAATTATACATATCTGTCTGATAGTCGACGCAGTGCGTTTCATTTTTCTTCGCGCAAACTTTAGTTTTTCCTTCTTTGTTGCCATCGCAATTTTGGAAAACGCACTCGCCGTATGTGCAGGCGTACGTCATGCCCTCATCATTATTTGCGCCCGTCGTGTCACACTGCACACCGCAGGTACCACAATGATTATTGTTGGACAACAAATCTGTTTCACAGCCATTCGTAACGTCTTGGTCGCAATCAGCATGGTGTTCTGAACACACCAGCTTGTTGCCGCTGCAACTTTTAACGGCAGCCAATTCGGGTGACAGACAGGTGCCGCCACAAGAGATCTGCCCACGAGGACAATTGGAACACTGATACGTATCTTCC